>NZ_DAWDDM010000026.1:0-13352 GCF_052354645.1 Catenibacterium sp. | reverse complement strand
TCATTTATTATTACTTCAATTCTGAAATCACCATCTAGTATATCTTTCTTATATATATAATTATGCCCCTGCTTCTTAAATCCATAATCAATGAGTTTATTCTCATCACAATGATAACGTCTATAATCCTTCATCATATACTTCTCCAAAGAATGCCTTACATATCAATTTTGATATTCTTTACTTTCTGTTTCACTTCTTCTTTCATATGAGGAATAGTCAGATTAGGAAAACCATGTTTCTCTACTAACTTATTTGTATAATCCTTTAAACGATAAACAGAAAAATCATGTCTTTCTTTTTTGCCCGTTAAAGTATAGTAATTCACAAGTGGTGTAAAGACCACGTTCTTAATTTTCTTTTTTTCTATATCAAAAGAAAGCATACCTTCTAATTGACATGATTCTTCCAACATGCCACTTACAAAATTGCCTAAACTATAAGCAACTAATGTACGCTTACCATCCGCTCTTCGAATATATTCTACATCCTGTAGTGTATGTGTATGTGTTCCAATAATCACATCTGCACCTGCATCTGCAAGTTGCTTAGCCATATTCTTCTGGAATGTATTAGGATGATAATCATACTCAATACCCCAATAGCAGGATACTATCACAATATCCGCATTCTCTCTTGCTTTCTTCATATTCTCCATCATAGTGGATTCCTGAAAATTAATCATATAAGGTAACTGTTTCTGATAAGTCACACCATTCACATATTGATTAAAAGATAGAAATGCAATTTTAATACCATTCTTTTCTACTATCTTAATATTCTGTTTCTCTTCCTCATTCTCATACAGTCCTAAATAAGTCATCTGAGGATGTTTATTAAATACCTGGATAGAATGTAGTATGCCAGATGCCCCTTGATCATATGCATGATTGGTAGCACCATTCACTATATTAAATCCTACCTTTTCTAAATCATCTGCCACACTATCAGGTGCATTAAAGAGGGGATAACCCGATGGTGTTCCTCCTCCTAATATCGTTTCCTGATTCACAAAACTATAGTCTGCCTGAATATACTTCTTAATATTCTTATAATAGCCTGTAAAGTCATAACCATTAGAAGTCTTGGCTTCATCAAGCATACATTGATGATAGAGATTATCCCCTACAGCTAGAAAAGAAACACTTGGTGTCTCTTTCTTTACTTCTTCTTTAGGAGGTGTACTACATCCTGAAAGAAGTAACATAACTGCAAGAAGAAGTTTATATTTCATGAATTATTTAGTCGTTGATCCAAATCCACCATTACGTGTTTCAGTAGCATCATCATCTTCAGTAATACCATATGTCATGAAGATTCCCTGGGCAATACCCTGGCCAGCCTGAACATCAACTACTTTTCCTTCATTTGAATCATTTGTCATCTTAATAAAGATATGACCTTCATTATCTGAATAGAAATAATCACTATCAATAACACCTACAGTATTATTTAACTGTAGACGATATTTAAATCCCAAACCACTTCTAGGATAAATCATTAATACCCATCTTTCATTCATTTCACAGCGGATTCCTGTAGGAATCTTTACTGTTTCTCCAGGTTCTAGATGTATATCAATAGGTGTATAAAAATCATATCCTGCAGATCCTTTAGTTGCACGACGTGGAAGCTTAATCGCATCATAGATGTCCTTTACATCTTCCTTTTCCATTCCCATTTGAAACTGTTCATAAGATACTTTATAAAATTTAGCGCTATTCATTCTATTCTCCTTTCGCTCATATTTATATTATACACAAAAAGTCTAGATTTTCCTCTAGACTTCATTATCAAAACGATATTTAAATTCTTTATAAATTCTTGCAGTCTTTTTATCAGTTATTATAGCATTGTAATAGTGATCATCCTTAGTCACTTGAATATTTAAAGACACTTTACGTTTATCTGTAAAACTAAAAGAAGATATCTCTACCTGAGGACTACTCAAATCACTCTCCAAAACCGAAATAGTAAAAAAGTAATTCATATACTGCTTCCCATATACTTTAGAACTACCATGATAACAACGCATGAGTCTATTATTCTTCTTAATCGTATAAGAAACATCTAAATGTTTATTAAAGACATAAGAGTCAATCTCTTTATATTCCTTCTTATGAAGATTCTTATTCATCTCTTTAAAGAAAGTAGTCTTATAGTCTCTATCCATACATGTAACAGAGATATCTTCACCATTTAATAATCCTGAATAGAACGTCCTTACTTCTTGGCCTATATAATTTGAATTGGCACGTGTTGAACATCCACTTGTCAACAAAAGTGCGATTAACCAGAGTATCTTCATGCTTTATCACCTGTAAGCATTATACATATTTATTATGGAATAACTGTGTATTTTCAAAAAATGAAGCACTTATTTGTGCTTCATTCATACTTTTATTAAAAGAGTTACTGTGGTAGGTGATCAACTGCATATTGTGCTTCTTCAGCAGTGAATTTTTCTCCATAGCTTGAAGTTAACTGTTCATAGATAGCTGAACGAGACATATTCATACTTGTCTGATAATCCTTAGCTTTTTCTAATGCATTTGCCTTATAATCAGCTACTAAATGATCCACTGCATACTGTGCTGATTCTGCAGGAAAACCTTCTCCATAAGATGAAGTCAACTGATCATAGATAGCCGCCTTAGACATATGCATCATTGACGAATAAGATTCTGCTTTCGCAAGTGCATTCTTATCTTCCATAGTAGGTTCTTTACCCTTTGAATAGTGAACAGTGACAGTACTTCCCTTTTCTAATTTAGTACCTGCTGCTGGTGACTGACTGATAAATCCACCCTCTGCCACACTATCAGAGAAATCTTCTTCTTTACTTAACTGGAATCCATTTTGATCACACCAAGCCTGTGCATCTGTTTGACTCAAATCAACAACTTCTACTTTCTCTACTTTCTTTTTCTTCTTAACTTCTTTTGTAGTAGATACTTCAGGTGAAGATTCAATTGGTTCTGGATCACTGATACTACCTGCATATCCGAATATAAAGAAACCTGCAAGAATCATACAAAGTGCTTTTTTCTTAGGCTGTTTTTTAAACAAGCAATATACAAAATAGCCAATCCCCACTAAAAAAGCGACAAAGCCAAGCATCATGAATGCATCCACTGATACACAGCGAATCACAAACAATACAAAGAAAACAAGTGAAGCCAACAATGTCTTTTTCGCCTTATCATTTGGTTCATTGTTTTTCTTTGATTTAATGAAATACACAATGCCTAGTACAAGTAAAACTAAGAATAATAGAAATAAAATCATATCAACATCCCCTTCCTTGGATATATATATTGTAGTACTATCCATCAAAAGATGTATTGAGTAAGCGCTGGAGAACGCCTATTAATAGGTGTCTAGAAAAAATAATTAAAAAAGCTGTACGATGACAGCTTATGATTTGTTAGGAAGAGTAATCGTAATACAAGTACCCTCTCCTAATTGACTATGTAATTTCACTGTTCCTTTATTATAAGAAACAATATGCTTAACGATAGCAAGACCTAAACCTGTACCACCTTTGATTCTACTACGTCCCTTATCAACACGGTAGAATCTTTCAAATACACGGCCTTGGTCTGCAAGAGGTATACCAATACCTGTATCCTTGACTTCAATGATCATGTTATCTTTCTTACTATAAATATGAACATATACATGACCATCTTCTTTGTTGTACTTAATAGCGTTACTTACAAGATTAGAAATCAATGTTTCTATTTGAGATCCATTTCCAATATAAGTAATAGGTTCTACATCTGTATGAAGCTCTACATTATATTTCAATAATAAACCTTCATAATCTTCTGATATATCCTTCATTAATGCCTGCATTTTTACAGGAACCTTTTCTACAATGAGATCATCACTATCTAATCTAGATAACATCAAGATATCATTAATCAAAGAAGACATATTAGTCACTTCTGTTTGAATCTTAGAAAGCATCATCTTCTTCTGATTTTCATCATTGATGAATCCTTGTGATAATAATTCACTATAACCTCTAATAGCTGTAATAGGTGTTTTTAATTCATGAGATACACTAGAGAAGAATTCTTCTCTCATCTTCTGTGAGTTCTTCATTACAGTAATATCCACAAAGAAGAGTGCTGTACCAAATGGAAGGCGGGAGATTGCACATTGGTAATCAAAATCATGAATCTTTAATTCTATGCGCTGTTTCTTAGGTGCGCTATTTAACGCATTTATAAGATTAGGATAAGTAATATGATCTATTAAGTTATCCTTTTCTTTTAAAGGTCCTAGAATCTTTATAGCACTATCATTGACACTTAAGATCATGCCATTCTCATCAAGTAAGATAAAGCCTTCCTCCATCTTTCTTAATATCGCATTGATCTTATCTTGTTCAAATCTTGTTTCTCTCATAGATTTTCTTAATCGATGAGAAAGATTTTCTATTGTATCAATAATAGGTGTGAATTCTTCATAATCTGTTGTTGGAAGTTCAAAACGATAGTCTTCTGTCATGTTATTAAGAGACTCACTGATTTCTGTCAAAGGCTTTGTGACTCTCTTAGAGAGTTTACGTGCAACTATGTATGAAAATAATATACTGATCAGTATAGAAATTGAAAATGCAGGAGCAAGTTCAGGGAAATAACCCCATACACCTGAATAAGGGATGGACAATCTTATAATATGGTTATCTTTATAATATGCTGCATAGAGAAGTGGCTGATTGGTTGTCTCAGAACGTCTCATTGCATACCCTTCATGATTTGAAGAATGAAGTGCCTGTTGCACTTCTTCTCTTTTCAAATGATTAGAAGAGATGTCTTTCTTATATGTATCTGCAAGAACTTTACCTTTTTCATCTATAACAGATATTCTTGTATCATCAGAGAAAGCAAGTGGATTAAGTGTTTCTATCTGTGTATTGAGATCCTTAGAGTAGTCTAGATTATATTCTATAAGTTTTACAGAATACATCATTTCTCTTTCAGAATCCTCTTTCATTGAACCAGAAATAATAAATATACTCGTTGCACTACAGATACATAGAGATACTAATAAAAGTGAGATAAAATATCTCAATATAGATTGTCTCATTATTGACCATCCTCAATAAAACGATAACCTACACTTCTGATTGTCTTAATATAATGATGTCCATCATCACCTAGTTTAGATCTTAAAGAACGAATATGAACATCTAAGGCTCTTGATTCGCCTACAAAATCATAACCCCAGATATTATTTAAAAGTTCTTCTCTTTCTACAACACGTTCTTTATTTTCTACTAAATAGAGTAATAACTGATACTCTTTATGAGTTAATTCAAGTTTTTCACCCTGCTTTAAAATAATATGCTTAGATTTATCAATTTCTAAAGATGTTGTCTTAATAACCTTTGAATGATGCTGGCTTCTTCTAAGTAATGAGCGAACACGTGCAGCAAGTTCCAGCACTCCAAATGGTTTCGTCATATAATCATCACAGCCTGAATCTAAACCTCTTACCTTATCTATTTCACGATCCTTTGCAGAAAGAATTAAGATAGGTAAAGTTGTATTAGTCTTTCTAATCTGTTTAATGGCTGAAATACCATCTAATTCTGGTAACATGACATCAAATATCGCAAGATCAGGCGTATCTTCATGAATAGCTACAATTGCATCTATCGCATTATTAAAGAGGGTAATTTGATACCCACTTGATTCAAGAGATAACTTGATAATTTCCTGAATATTCTCATCGTCTTCTATTACATATATACGTTCGCTCATTGGTTATATCCCCCTTAAATAATACGCTGCTGGTTGATAGATCCTGTTTCCATGAAATCTAACCATTCACAGATATTAGATGCATGATCACCAATTCTTTCAAGATATTTCGCAATCATGAAGTAATCTAAACAATCATCTGCATTTTCACTATTTTCTTTCATAATCTGGATGATTTCATTCTTAATATCTAAGAATAATGCATCAATATCATCATCCATTCTAGAAATGTTATGGGCTTTATCTACATCACCTTCTACAAAGGCTTCAATAGACTTATGCACCATTTCTTTTGCAGTCTTTAACATTTCTGGAATATGTTCTACTGTTCTATAAATATGATTACCAGATAAATCCAAGATAATTTCACAAATATCAGAACACTGATCACCAATTCTTTCTAGATCAGTCACAATCTTTAATGCAGTAGTTACAATACGTAAATCTCTTGCCACTGGCTGCTGTCTTAACATTAACTTAAAACAAATAGATTCAATAGAACGTTCCATATCATTGATCATACGATCATTTTCCATAACTTCTTTCGCAAGCTTAGTGTTCTTGTTTTTAAATGCAGCAATAGTATTTTCTAACGCATTTTCTACAAGACCACTCATCTTTTGAAGATCTACATTAAGCGTATCTAATTCTCTATCAAAACGACTTCTCATAATATTTACCCCTTCATTATAATATATTGATTTAGATTATGAAATATTAACCGAATCTACCAGTGATATAATCTTCTGTTCTCTTATCTTGAGGGAATGAGAAAATCTTTTCTGTATCACCAGTTTCGATAATTTCACCCTGTAAGAAGAATGCTGTATTGTCTGCAATACGTGAAGCCTGCTGCATGTTATGAGTTACAATCACAATTGTATAATCTTTCTTAAGATCCATTAACAAGTCTTCAATCTTAGATGTAGAAATTGGGTCTAATGCACTTGTAGGTTCATCTAATAAGATAACATCTGGGTTAACAGCTAAACATCTCGCAATACATAATCTCTGCTGCTGACCACCAGATAAACCTAATGCACTCGTATCTAGACGATCTGCAATTTCATCATATAAAGCAGCCTGCTTTAATGATCTAATCACAATCTTTTCTAATTCAGCATGATTCTTAATACCATGAATTCTAGGTCCATAGGCAATGTTATCAAAGATACTCATTGGGAATGGGTTAGGCTGCTGGAATACCATACCTACTTTCTTTCTCAATAAAGTTGTATCTACTCTAGGATCAAAGATGTCTTCACCATCTAGTGTCACCTGACCAGTAATCTTTACCCCTTTTACATAATCCTGCATACGGTTTAATGTTTTAAGGAATGTAGATTTACCACATCCAGAAGGACCGATGAACGCTGTGATCTTATGTTCTGGGATCTCTAGACTTGTATCCTTTAAGGCATGCTTTTCACCATACCATAAGTTTAAATTCTTAATTTCCATTTTATTCATATATATTTACCTCATTATTTTGCTTTTTCTACATTAAACTTACTTGATAGCCATTTAGCGATAAAGTTCATAATTAATACAAGAATAATCAAAATCATCGCAATCACAAAGGCTTGTCCATATTCTGCGTTACTCATTGCCATATATAATTGGATAGTAAGTGTTCCACCACTTTCCATTAAGTGAGTGAAGAATCCTCTTGGCATAAAGTAACCACTACCTGCTGTAAATAATAAGGCAGCTGATTCAGCCACAATACGTCCCATCCCAAGAATCACACCAGTTAAGATACCAGGCATTGCACTTGGAAGGATTACAGTACGTATCATATACCACTTAGTTGAACCAATACCTAATGCAGCTTCACGATATGAAGAAGGAACTGATTCTAAGGCAACCTGAGTGTTTCTAATAATAATTGGTAAAATAAGAATAGTTAGTGTGAAACAGCCATTTATGACTGAATAACCAAGTCCTAACATTTCACCAAAGAAAATCATACCAAACAATCCAAAAATAATAGATGGAATACCTGATAATACTTCTGTTGTAAATGAGACAGCAGCAACGAACTTCTTATTCTTTGCATATTCATTTAAGTAAATGGCAGCACCAATACCAATTGGGCAGGCAAATAATAATGTACCTACGACAATATAAAGAGTATTGATGATGTTACCTAATAAACCTTCAGGGTTTAATAACTGACTCATTGGTTCAATTAAATTCTTGAAATGGAAATGTGGAATGGCTTTAGAGAATACATAACCAATAATGACAAGAATTAAGATACTAGAGAAACCAGCACATAGGTAAATAAGTCCACGTAGTATAGTGTCTCCAATTCTTTTCTTTTTATGATATAACGTTCTATCCACAGCGTTCACTTCCTTTAATGGGGACGTAGCTGATACTTCTTTAGAATCTGCTTTATCCATTTTCTTCACCCTTCTTTAGAATCTTCATTAAAACAATATTGATTACCATAATGAAGATGAATAATACTAAACCGATTGTAAATAATACTTGTCTATGTACACCACTTGAGTAGGACATTTCAGATACGATTGCTGTTGTTAAGAAACGTACTGAATTGAATGGTGCTGGTAAATTAACTGCATTTCCAGCAACAAGTAAGATAGCCATTGCTTCACCAATAGCACGTCCAACACCTAATACAATGGCACTCATGATTCCATTCTTAGCAGCTGGAATAACTACTTTAAAGATTGTCTGAATCTTAGTTGAACCAAGTGCATAAGAACTTAATCTCAAATGATTTGGAACAGTTTCTAGAGCTGTTTCTGATACATTGATTAATGTTGGTAAAATCATGATCACTAATACAATAATTGCGGCAATGAGGTTTGCCCCACCAGTAAACTGATGTGAATGAGACGTATGATAGAAAAACTTTTCTAACTTATACATCTGTGGGTTGATGATCAAGATACCAAGTAACCCATAAACAACTGATGGAATACCAGCTAATAATTCAATAGCTGCTTTCATAATCTTCTTTGGGGTACCAGTGACCATTTCACTTAATGCGGCTGCGGTAAATAAACCAACAGGTATTGCGATTAAGACTGCAAGTAAAGTACCAACAATAGAAGTTAAGATAATATAAAGAATACCGAACTTTCCTTGAGAAGGAACCCATTCTGTTTTAAATAAGATATTTCCGATACCAACCTTAGCAAGTGCAGGTGTGCCACTATAGATCATGTAGGCAGTAATAGCGACGACTGCAACTATTGAAAAAGCAGCACACACACTAACGATTAATGCGGCTGCCTTTTCTGATGCTTGTCTACTTTTATTGGTACCGACAATGCTATTTAGCACTGATTAGACCTACTTTTTTAATGATAGCCTGCCCTTCATCACTATCAATGTAATCGAATAATGCCTGAACTAATTTAGACTGTTTTTCAATTTTACCTTTAGTAGCCATTACGAATGGTCTCTGTAAACCATATTTACCAGCTTTGATGTTCTTAACTGTACAATCAACACCGTCTAACTGTAATGTGTTGATTGATTTATCAACAGCATCTAGTGATACATAACCAATAGCACCTTCAATAGAAGCACATTTAGCAACAACTGCACCAGTATTATCTAATTCCTGTGCATATTTACATTTATCTTTTACTTCTAATAATTCTTCGAAAGCACCTCTCGTACCAGAAGCAGCTTCTCTACCAATAACAACGATCTTTTCGTCTTTACCACCAAGTTCTTTCCAGTTAGTGATTTCACCAGTATAGATCTTAGTTAACTGTTCTTTAGTTACATTCTTAACAGTATTATCTTTGTTAACTGCAACTGCGATACCATCAATAGCAACGATATTCTCTTCAAGACCCTGGCTCTTTTCTTCATCAGTTAATGCTCTTGAAGAATCACCGATATCAGCCTTACCACTTAATACTGAAGAAATACCAGCAGATGAACCGGTGAACTGAGATTCAACTGTAACGTTAGGGTTCTTTTCTTTGAAAGATTCGCCTAAGGCAGTTACAAATTTTTCCATTGATGTAGAACCATCAAGTGAGATCTTTCCTGATAAATCTCCTGAACCAGCATTTGAAGAATCTTTAGATCCCCCACAACCAGCAAGTGAGAATGCAAGTACACATGTAAGTACAAGCGTTAATATTTTTTTCATATTTACTTTTTTCCTCCCGTCGTCTTAAGACACCTACATCATAAATTTTTCTCCTTAACAAAAAAATCATATTTGTGTATGTATTATCTTAAGATTATGTAAATGTGTTTTTTCACTTTTTACATAATTACGGTTCTTTTGTTGTATAAACAATAGTACAATTTGGTCGAAATTTCGGAGGTGAATGTTAAATTTATGTTATATGAAAAGGAAATACAACAAAAAAGATCAATAAAAGCCCTCAAATCATTCGCATGCGTTATTCTTGCATCATGTTTAATGGCCTTTAATATTAAGACATTTGTACGTGCTGGTGAATTAGTCCCTGGTGGTATTACTGGTATGACTCTATTAATACAGAGAATAATGTTAAAGTATGCTAACATTACTGTTCCTTATTCTGTGCTTAATATTTCATTAAATGCGATACCAGCTGTTATTGGTTTTAAACTTATTTCAAAACGTTTTACTGGTTATAGTGTATTGATGATTGTTTTAAACTCATTCTTAGTTGATTTGATTCCTTCTTATAAGGTGACAACTGATCCATTATTAATTGCTTTATTTGGTGGTTTATTAAATGGTTTGGCTATTTCTATTGCTTTATATGGTAAAGCAAGTTCTGGTGGAACAGACTTTATTGCAGTCTATATTCATCGTAAGTGGAATATTTCTTCTTGGAATATCATTCTAGGTTTTAATATTATTCTATTATTAACTTCTGGAATGTTATTTGGATTTGAAGCATCTCTTTATTCTATTGTCTTCCAGTTCGTATCTACTCAGGCAATAGATACTTTCCACAAATCAGATCAGCAGATGACATTATTCATCATATCTAATAAAGCAGACGAATTAGAAAGAGAACTATTAGTTAAGACACATCATGGTATGACTCGTTTTACTGGTGAAGGATCTCATACACACGAAGATCGTGTTATGCTTTATACAGTTGTCAGTGCTGCAGAAGTAAATGATGTTTATGAAATTATTAAAAGTATTGATAAGCAGGCTTTTGTTAATATAGTCAAAACAAATGCTGTTAAAGGAAGGTTCTATCAGGAACCTATTGATTAACCTGGATTTATTCCAGGTTTTTTAATGCAAAAAAATAAGTAGGTCTCCCTACTTATTAATACATTGAGATATCAGATCGTGAACAATGTTTTCTTTGCCTGCAACTAAATTTTTGATTAGATGTCCACGATAATCACATAGTATACCGCCAGCTTCTTCTAATATAACTTCCTCTCTGTGCACAAATATAGCACCTTATATAATAAGTATGGTTATCATCGAGTGAAGAGTATATTAATAATTGGTAAAAAAAGAATCCTCCATAAGGAGGATCATGCACTACATAAATATTCTTTTGGCTTGATATGGATGAAATATGAATGCAGTGGCTGTTTTTCAATCAATGCCCTAATGATTAAAAGGATCAGCGTTCCTAGGAAAATCAAAGTTATAATGAGTTAAAAGTATGAGGGTTTCATTAATTACTCACTTTATATCCATGTTCAATAAGGGATTTAATTATTAGCATACTCTTACGAGCAGTGATCATTCTTATCCTCGCACCCGAATAAGAATGTACAGGAGATGCAGATATATCTGCACAAGATCATGAGGTCCCTACACCCCACGATATGTATAACTAGATTTTCCTATCTTAAGACCTTAATCTTAAGATGATAATATATTATCATCTTATCGGTATTTTATCAATGATAATAATAAAAAAATGTCATGAGCTGGACGTCTCATGACGATTTAGGAAGCAAAAATTTATTTTCTTTTTGCATCTTTATAATAATCTAACAAAATGATTAAACAAGTATTCTTAAGGATATTGTATAGTTGTTACAAAAAAAGCAAATTTATATGCATAAATCCACTCTTTTTGTAACTTTAATAGATATATTCTTCTTTCTTCTGTTTTCTCTCATATATATAAATAAATGGCGCATACACAAGTACTGAAATAAATATACATATGAGATGTGATATTGCCCCATAGATACTTCCTCCAGTAACTAGGAAGCCCATTAAAATAGGTGGCATAACCCAAGGTACCTCCATGATCACATGTGGACAAAATCCTATTTGAATAAGGAAATATCCCACTGTAAGACAGATAAGTGGTGCAAGAATAAATGGAATATCTAATAGAGGATTAAGCACAATAGGCATACCAAAGATGACTGTTTCGTTGATATTCGCTAAACTTGGGAATAAAGAAATATTCGCTATTAGACGATTATCATGTCTTTGAGAAAAAATAAGTATATATATTACAACCCCTAATGTACATCCTGAGCCGCCAACTTCTCCAAACATCTGAAACATCGTTGAATTGAATACATATGGTATATCTTTTCCTCTTAACCCCGCATTAAATGCTGCCATATTAATATAGAGTAATGGTCTATACAAAGATTCAACGATAGGCAACATAAGATTCTTCCCATGGAATCCAACAGTCCAAAACAATAAGATAATAAAATACAAAACAAGAACCGCAATTAAATTATCCCCTGCCATCAGCTGTAACGGAAGCTGTATAAGATTATATATATTTGTATTAAGTGTATGACCTGTGCTTAGGATACAAAGATAAGAGATAGAACTCATAATTAAGCATGTCAAGAACGTAGGAACAATATTCATAAATGATAATACCTGATTGGTAGAAACCTGACTAGGAAGCTTAATTAAGAGACAATCGCAGTTTCTTAATAAATGATAAAGTTCTGTCGCAATTATAGCGACAAACATTGCAGTAAAGAGTCCTGATAAAGATGTATAAATTGAACCTATTCCCTGCGCAGTAAAATCTTTCAAAGTGATTCCTATATAATTTGGAATATGGACAAAAGCAGATAGTTTTGTATGTACAATAGCACCACTATCTGTGTGTAATAGCAGATTGATATGTAAACCATCTATTGTATGTGGTGTGACAATCAACCAGCATATAAAACTGACAATCACAGGATAAATATCATAATCCCCATTCGCCTTAGCAATTTCACTAGATAATAATAATACAATTATGATAGAGATACATGAAATAGCTGCATAATTCAATGCTTCAAAGATTGGATTAAAAATTTTCAAATCCATAATAAGTGGAAAAATAGTACCTAATCCCCCATGATCATTAACTAATACATTTGTCCAAAGCATTCCAACAGCACCTGTAAGAGATATTGGCATATAATTCTGGAATGCATTTTTAATCGCATTTAAGTATTTATTCTGAGTACATCTCATAGCCACCCAGGATAAAACATCTACTAATTTATTCATCCCATCACTTCCTTCGCACTCCCATATTACATTTTTCAAAAGAAAAAGTCCATCACTAGATGGACTCAGATTGTTGACAAATTAGATGAAAATATCAATTGGGTTATCCCAAATTGGTA
>NZ_DAWDDM010000025.1:7377-13476 GCF_052354645.1 Catenibacterium sp. | reverse complement strand
TCACACCCCTGACATTTTTAAAGCTTGAGTTAACCCCAAGTCTATTTAGTTACTCTAAAAAAGGATTCCGTGAGGAATCTTTTTTTGTTTACTCTGGTTTTTCAAACTGACTATAGTAAAGGTTATGATAGAAACCATTCTTCTTTAATAGTTCTTCATGTTTACCCTGTTCAATGATATGTCCATCATTCATCACAATAATCTGATCTGCTTTTTGAATAGTAGAAAGACGATGGGCTACAATAAAGGTTGTTCTACCAATCATCATTGTATCAAAGGCATCCTGAATTTGTCTTTCTGTACGTGTATCAATAGATGAAGTGGCTTCATCAAGAATTAACATAGGTGGATTTGCGAGCATGATTCTTGCGATAGATAAAAGCTGTCTTTGTCCTTGTGATAAGTTAGTGCCTTCTTCTGCAAGCATCGCATCATAGCCACCTTTTAACTGAATAATGAATTTATGAGCATGGGCTTTTTTGGCAGCTTCGATGATTTCTTCATCTGTCGCATTATTTGAGCCATACGCAATATTATCTCTAATAGTACCTTTAAATAACCATGTATCCTGTAATACCATACCATAGAGACTTCTTAAGTAGGAACGGTCCATTGTTTGTGTATTGATACCATCAATAGAGATAGAACCACTTTGAGGATCATAGAAACGCATTAGTAAGTTAATTAATGTTGTTTTACCACATCCTGTAGGTCCTACAATCGCAATTGTTTCACCTGCATTGACATGAAGATTAAAATCAGTGATCAATGGTCTTTCAGGTGTATAACTGAAATTCACATAGTTTAAGTCAATAACACCTTGTGGATTATCAATAGTCTTGGGATGTTCTGGGTTTTTAATAGCTGGTTCATCAATAATCTTAAAGACACGCTCAGCACAGGCTAAAGCTGTCTCTAATTCAGTAAATACGTTAGAAATATCATTAAATGGTTTTGTGTACTGATTGGCATAAGTCAAGAATGATGATAAACCACCTACTGTAAGACCTCCACCAATGACACTAAAGGCACCATAGATACATACTGTATCATAAACAATCGCATTCACAAAACGTGTAGAAGGATTCGCAAGTGCACCTAGGAACTGTGATTTAACACCACTCTTAAATAAACGATCATTGATTTCATCAAACTTCTCTTCATTGATTGATTCATGTTGGAATGCTTTGACGACTTTCTGGTTTCCTACCATTTCTTCTACAAAACCACTCATTTCTCCACGAATAGATAATTGTTCTTGGAAAAACTTGAATGTATATTTCGCAATAAGTGTTGCGACAATGAGAGAAAGTGGCGTTAATACAATAACAATCAAAGCCAGCTTAACATTCACATATAACATAAAGCCAATTGTACCTAAGATTGTCGCAATACCACCAAAGAGGTTCGTAAAACCCTGTAATAAACCATCTGAAATCTGATCAATATCGGCAATCATACGGCTCATCATATCACCATGTGTATGAGAATCGATATAAGAAAGAGGTAAGATCTGGTATTGTTTAAAGAGCTCTGTTCTTAAGTCTCTAGTGATTTCATAAGTCATCTTATTAGATGCTCTGACTAAGAAATAGTTGAATAATGCAGTCATCAATACAGAGAATGCAATATAGAAGATCTTTTGACTGAGTCCCTGGAAGAAAACCTGATGATAACCAATCATCTGGTCAATGGCTTTCCCAATAAGAATTGGTGTCAAAAGAGTGAATATAATATTAATTGTAGAAAATAATAATGCACCTACAAGATAGATACGATAAGGACGACAGAATGCCATAAGTCTTTTTAAAGTACTTTTATTCTTCATTATTCTGTCCTCCTTCCATCTGTGACATAACAATTTCCTGATAGACATCACATGTATTCATAAGCATGTCATGAGTACCCTGTCCTACGACTTCACCATGGCTTAATACCACAATAGAATCTGCATGCATTAAAGCACTCACTCTTTGAGAAACAATAATAACTGTCATATTAAGTGTACTTAAAGCTTTTCTAAGTTTTGCATCTGTCGCAAAGTCTAGTGCACTGGCACTATCATCTAAAATAAGTATTTCTGGTTTTTTGACTAATGCACGAGCAATAGTGAGTCTTTGTCTTTGTCCACCAGATACATTCTTACCACCCTGTTCAATATAGGTATCTAAGCCTTCTGCCATCTTATCGACGAATTCTTTAGACTGTGAAAGTTCCAATGCTTCATAGATTTCTTCATCTGTGGCATGAGGATGACCCCATTGCATATTTTCTCTGATTGTTCCTCCAAAAAGTGTGGCCTGCTGAGGCACAATACCAATCATATCTCTTAAATCCTTGAACTTATATGATTTAATAGGAAGGTCTTTGATACGGATTTCCCCTTCGGTGACATCATAGAAACGAGGAATCAAGTTAATAAGTGTTGTTTTACCTGAACCTGTACCTCCAATGACACCGATTGTCTGACCTGGAAGGATATTGAATGACACATCAGTTAAAGCATTACCTGAATAGTATGAGAATGAAACATGATCATAAGTAATAAGGTTCTGATAGTCACTTGGAGCCTCATTGATTCCCTGGACAATATCTGGTTTCTGACTTAGTACATCTGCACATCTTTTGTATGATGCACTGGCTTTATTTAAGATCACAATAACATTCGCAAAGACATACATAGAAAGTAGGATCTGGTTCATATAATTAATAAGAGAGATGACTTCTCCCTGTGTCATACTACCTGCATTGATTTTAAAGCCTGAGATATAAAGAATTGCGATAATTCCAAAGTTCACAATGATTGTAGTAGCTGGATTTAATACAGCACTGAGGTTACCTGCAATGATCTGTTCTTCTTTTTGTTTTGTGGTTGTTGATTCAAAACGTTTTTGTTCATTATCCTGCTGGTTAAAAGCACGAATGACTCTGACACCTGAAAGATTCTCTCTTGTAATAAGAGATACGTTATCTAGGATATGCTGGATATGAGAATACATAGGCGCTGTATGACTCATCACAAAGTAAATACTAAACGCAATAAGTGGTGCGACAATCACAAAAATAAGTGCTACCTGCCAGTTAATCACAAAGCTCATGATTAAAGAACCAATAATTAAAAATGGTGATCTTGAACATAAACGAATAACCATGGCAACAGCTAACTGAATCTGATTGATATCATTGGTGATTCTTGTGATTAAAGAAGGTGTACCAATAATATCAAGATCCTGATAATCATAACGGTTGATTGCACGATACATATCTTTACGCATAAGTGTACCTACACCCTGTGATGTAAGTGATGCAAAATACTGGCATACAAGTGAACTTGCATATCCTACTGTAGATAAACCAAAGATCACAAAAGCCATCTTTGTAATATAGTTTGTATTATGTACTGCAACACCATTATCAATAATAAGAGCTACAGCCATTGGTATACATAATTCTAGAAATGCTTCTATAAGTTTAAATATAAAGCCTGAAATGGCCTGCCATTTATAAGGCTTTAAATATTTCATTATATACATATTTTTCCTCCCTATCCTTGCAACATTATAATCCTGTTTTATACTATATGTATAATATATATTTTATATAGAATCTATAGGAGAAACATATGGAACTAAAACAGATGAAATACTTTAAGACAATTGTAGAAGAAGGGACTATAACACAGGCTGCACGTGTATTACATATTTCACAGCCTCCTCTTTCTATGCAGTTAAAAGCGATAGAAGAAGAATTAGATACAATACTGATAGAGAGAGGACATCGTCATATCACACTAACACCTGCAGGGCACTTATTTTATCGTAGATGTAATCAGATGTTGAATTTGTATGAACAGACAAGTAAAGAAGTACAAGGAGCTGCCACACAGATCTTACGTTTTGGGATTACTTCTTCTAATGGTTATTTCATTACACATGAGCATATGGATGTGTTTAGAAAGAAATATCCTAAGTTAGATATTCATATGAAAGAAGGAACAACCTATGAGATGGTGGATGCCTTACTAGCTCATGAAATAGATATTGCGTTAGTCAGAACACCTTTTGATTCTACGAATTTAAAATCTTTTTTATTTAAGCCTGAGCCAATGATTGCGGTAGGACCTTCTACTCTTGTGAATGAAAAAAAGAACCATCTCATTGATTATCGAGATGATCCTGTTTTGATTCACAGACGTTATCGTCAGTTTATAGTAGATTATTGTTTAAATGAACTCCAATTCCAGCCACATATCCCTATTATTACAGATGATATACGTACTGCCTTAGTATGGGGTTCAATATTAGATCAGGTGGTTATTATACCTGAAGCGGCTATACCATATATAGACTTAAACTCACAAACCTATACTAAACTTAAAGACAAGGGTCTCTATACATCTGCAGCCTTTATCACAAGAAAAGAAGAACTATCTCCAATCATAGAAACATTTATTTCTTTAATTATCAAAGACTACAAGATTTAAACTATTCTTCTTTACTTCTAGATGATAATGAGATGCTTTTACTTCTTCACCATCTAAATTACATGGATACTGAGATTCTACATCTACTTCATCTACAGTAAAGACATGAGCATGTTTATCCTGATCAAGTGTTTCACTTACTATCTTCTTAATATATAAAGGAATGAGTCCTTTATTAATTTGATCAAGAATCACAATATTCATGAGACCATCTTCTAATGATGCATGAGGGGCAACCTTATAACCCCCACCATAATACTTCGCATTCGCACAGGCACATAAAGTAACAGGACCTTCATACAATAGTGTTCCATGGCTTGTCATCTTAATAGGATAAAATGGATACTGGACAAAGTTTCTTAGGATAGAATACTCGTATTGATGTCCTTTAAACATCTTAGGAATCTTCACATCATCATGAACATGATTCGCAATCACACTATCACAGCCAAAACATGCATTATTAATAAAATAACGATTATTCATTAACACTGTATCAATAGGAATTGTTTTACCCTTTAAAGATGCTTTAAGTACTTCTTTAGAATCATTGTTCTTAGAAATCATCTTAAAGAAGTCATTTCCTGTTCCATAAGGAATAACTACTAGCTCATGAGGTGTACCTACAAGTCCCTGAATTACCTGGTTCAACATTCCATCACCACCAACGCTATAAAAACGTGTTGGTTCTTTATAATGTTTAATAATCTTCTTGGCGTGATCAGGATAAGTACTCATGAATATATCATAATCATAACCCTGCATCACTTCTCTAATTGTTTCTATAAACGGATGATGATCATAATCATCATCCACTGGTTTAAGTAAAAATATATGTCTCATTATAGTTCTCCAAAAAAAGACTGGATCAGTATCCAGTCTAGATCATATCAATAGTTTCTAGCCACTCTTTAACGCCTTTGACATCAGTAAATGCCTTTGCACGCTTAAAGTTCGCATTTGGTATCATCTTATTAAAGTGAGCAACACTCTTCTTGCTGGAATATTTCACATGGCCACGCCAGTTCTTTTCACTTGTACACATAGGTACAATTGTTTTACCTGATAAGTCATAATCCATACAGAATGAATCAATAATTAAAGGTTCATCCTTTTCCCAGCATGGATAAATAAGATATACAGTCTTGTATTGATCAATATCATCAATCTGATTTTTAAGAGTAGGTAATGTATCTAATACATGTTTATTCTTATAATCATGTTTATTTTCTTTAAGTGCTTTTGCGTAAGCTTCTCTTTCTTTTCTATGTTCTTTAATTCTTTCTTTAAAGTCTGTAGAGTACTTCTTAGAAGTCTGTAAACAAAGTAAGTCCCCTTCTGTATATGACTGTACTTGTTTTGCGAGTTTACGTTCTTCTCCATTGAATGAATAATATACAATCAATGTATCACTGAGACCACCTGTAATAGTTAGGGGGGCATCACTTTCTGAATATTTGGTATTATAAGTACATCCTGATAATGTGATCAACATCAAACATAAGAATGTAATGATTGATTTTTTCATAAAAAATCCTCCTCGAACCTCATTATAACATATTTCCTAGAAAAAAATAATGAGTTCACAATGTGTTCATAGATAAAAAGCATAATAG
>NZ_DAWDDM010000025.1:0-7277 GCF_052354645.1 Catenibacterium sp. | reverse complement strand
GTTTTGTTTTATTTCAATTTTAGATATTCTTCTTCATCCACTGCTTCAAGCCACTGCTTTGAAGCATTTTTATTTGAGACACTTTCTGCCCCCCTTCAGGAAATGTTGCTAAAATACTGTTTAGATTTATCATACATACAAAATGAAAGTTATCTATTTCTCCTCTTGGTTAAGACCTAATTCATTACATATTACTTGCTATCCCTGATACCTTATTCTTTCTACCAGCGTTTCCTTTTTCAGATTACTGCTTAAAACGCAGGAAAGTACAATCTGCAACAGACCGACCAAAAAAATCATAATAAAAATTGGTACGATTGGAACATGATAGATATTCATTCCAAATATTCCATTATGTTTTGCATAGGAAAAAAGTGCATAGCCGAGTGGCAGACCAATGATCAAAGCTACGCATATGGTACCAACCGTAAAAATCAGTCCCTGTAACTGCAGGCATAAATTTAATTGTTTATTTGTCATACCCACAGCCTGTAATATACCATATTCCTGCTTTTTTGTCGTAATATTCATGATCATGGTATTCGCCATATTCATAAACCCGATGAGTCCTACAATAGCCATAAACAGATAACAGCCAAGCTTCATCATGCTGCTTGCAAATTCGGCAGATTGTAACTGCGCATGATAAGTATCCATTTTTATATGCGAAGTATTAGAAATCAAAGTATTCAGACTTTGTTCTACAGATGCCACATCTTTTTTATCACAGTCCACCCACAGATAGCCATAGGCTGTTCCTCTCGGATTCATGGAACGATATACACCTTCCGGAATGACAAGATAAGTGTCCGCACTTACAAAGGATCCTGCAATCTTTCCCTGATAGGTATAGGTTCCACTTCCATTCTCAAAGTCAAATGCAATGGATTCACCCGGAGCATATCCATCTTGTTCCATCCACGTTGACCAGCCAAAGAAAATATCACCATTCTTTACCGCCTGATCATAGTCCATAGAGCCAATATCCCCTTCTTGGCGCATAAAATCAAAATCCTTTTTACTCACAATAGTAGCCGGAAATCTTGTTCCGTTCAGATTTACAGAGACAATCTCTCTCGTCATGACATCTGTTACTCCCGGAATGCTTTTGATTTCTTCAATCAGCGAATCATTCAATGGATCATCCGTCAGAATCGTATCCAGATTATTCTCCGGATATCTTTCATCATACTCAGCAGAATAGTCAAGCTGCAGTTCAAATTGTCCATGATTAACGGAAAGACGTGCTTCATGCTCCGTGTCAATATTTCCCACATAATTAGAGATAATCACAAACAATACGCAAGAAAAATCCATTGTGAGGATAGTACCAATAGTTCTTTTTGGATTACCCGTTACATTTGCCATTGCCATAGAAAACACGGTGACATTTTTTCTGCCATTTCGTTTTCCTTTTTTGTGTGTTTCTGCATTTTCTAAATAGCGTGTTGCTTCGATAGGTGAAATACGTGAAACAATTTTCATCGGTTTACGCAGTGCCAAAGCAACGGTAAGAAATGATACGAAAATACAGAGAAGCATAACAGGCAGAGAAAACAAAGGCACCTGCTGATTTTGAGCTCCCATAGAGCCAGTTCCGGTTGATACAAGATTTCCCTGTTCTACCAGCCAGTTAAAACCGCATTTTGCAATCAGAAAACCAAGAAGCAATCCAACTGGTATTGAAGAAATTGTCAAAAACATACCCTCTCTGAAAATCAGTTGTTTCATCTGCTTTTTTGTTGCTCCCAGAGCCTTGATTTTTCCATACTCCTGTATCTTGTTGGCAATACCGACCTGAAAAATATTATAAATGACCACAACAGAGAAAAGTACAATTGCAAGAATCAAAACCCCGCATACCGCAATCATTTCATAACTCGGCTGCAAGATCCATTGCAAATAGAGATCATTGACTATAACGTTTTTTTCTTCGATCCCACAAGCCGCTGCAATCTGCTTTATAACCGAATCAATATTATTCATAGATACATTTGCAGAATCATTTAAAGTAAAATAAATATTATACTGTCTGTCATTCTCTGCGACGTGCTTATCATAAAACTCCTGTGACCCGAAAGCAACATAAGATGCCTCGATGGTATACTCATCCCGATCATATAGGATTCCGCTGACAACAAATTCTTCCGGCTTATATTCTGACTGCATCCCTGCGCGGTAATCCAGTGTAACCGTATCTCCGATTTTTACATCACCATACCCCATTGCACGAAAAAATGCTCTTCCTGCGGCAATTTCCTGTGTTCCCCCCGGATACTTTCCTTCCTTTAACTCATATTCCTTATTATAGGGAAGCATTTTTCTTGCAGTCTCATCCATGCAGACAAAACCACCGTTTTCGTTGCCTTTTATGATACCTTCGGTGCACATAGTACCTGTAGCATCTATTTCCGCACGGCGGTTTACTTCTTTTAACTGCGATCCGTCTGCTGCGACAAACAAACCATAATTGCTTCCATATGATCCTGCCGCCTGACTTTTCTGTAAACGGATCATTCCATTTCCCATAGTACTGATAATCACAAGCAACATCGTTGTCAGACAGATTGCTATCATGATCAGTATGCTTCTTGTCTTGTTCTTTTTGTCATTGCTATATGCAATCCTGCTTATTGTCTTCATCTAAAATCCACCACCTGTCCGTCCTCAATCACCAGAATACGGTCAGCGACCTGTGCAATTTCGTCATCATGGGTAATCATTACAATTGTCTGTCCATATTTTTTTGCTGTCATCTTAAGCAGAGCGATTACCTCATCACTGGTCTTAGAATCAAGATTTCCTGTCGGCTCATCTGCAAATATAATTTCCGGACGATTCACCAGTGCTCTTGCAATTGCTACTCTCTGCTGCTGTCCTCCGGATAACTGATTTGGCAGATTATAAATCCGGTTTTCAATCCCCAGAGTTGCAATAATATCATTTACATACGCTTCATCCACTTTTCTTCCATCTAGCCCCAGTGGCAGTACAATATTTTCCCAGACATTAACAGATGAAACCAGATTAAATGCCTGAAAAATAAATCCGATTTTTCTTCTGCGGAAAACAGCAAGGGCATCTTCCTTCATCCTGTATAAATCTTTCCCGGCTAAAGTAACACTGCCTTTTGTAGGGGTGTCAAGCCCTCCAAGCATATGAAGTAATGTACTTTTACCGGAACCTGACTTTCCGACAATTGCGACAAATTCTCCCTGCTCAATCTGAATGTCCGCCTGATTGACCGCTTTGACCTGATTCTCACCCGCGCCATAAAACTTACAAAGCTGCTTGGTTTCTAATATCACACTCATGTGTTGCCTCCTTTTTCATTCTGTAAAGCGTACCTTTTCAGCACGCTTTCTTTGGTTGTTTATATATTTGGTCATTTTTCATCCTACATCCAAATTGTATCAGGGCAATCTTTCATTTCACTTTCAAAAAACGAGCAGAAATCTTACAAAATTGTAAGATTTCTGCTCACTTAAAATTTAACCAACATATGGTAATTGAATCACAAACGTGCTTCCTTTTTTCTTTTTGCCGGAGGTTACCATGATTGTACCTCTGTGTTTTTCGATAATTTCTCTCGATAGAAAAAGTCCGATTCCTGTACCACTCTTTTCCATGACCTCCTTGGAACTTCCTCTGTAAAATCGTTGAAAAATTTTGTGATACTCATTCTGCGGAATACCAATTCCCTGATCCTCAATTTCCATTCTTACAAGATCGTTTCTTTTTTGTAACCGGATAAATATTTTTGAACCATCCGGGCTGTACTTGATTGCATTATCCAGAACGTTGATCACAGCTTCACCAAGCCATCTTTTATCCTGCATAACCATGCCTGTTTCTAGCTCTTTTGCATAGTCAAAAATGAATTCAATTTCTTTCTCATCTGCTTTAGGATAAGTGCGGTTCACAGCAGATATGACAGTATCCATAAGTGGAAGTTTTTTCTTATTAATCTGGATCAGTCCAGTTTCCATCTTGGATATTTCAAGAAGCGACTGCAATAATGTCTCCAGTCCATCCAGAGCACTCCGACAACGGATACGAAACTCCTCCCGTTCTGTGGCACTTAAGTCATTCTGCATCAGCACACTAAAACATGTATCCAAAGCTGCAACCGGTGTCTTTAACTGGTGAGAGATATCAGAAACCATTTCTTTCGTGTTCTCCTTTTCTGTCCTTGCTTCTTCCTTTATCAACTGAATATGATGTCCGATTGCTTCAAGCTGGTCATTCAATTTTTCCAATTCTGCATGATTTTCCGTTTTCAGTAAATCATCAAATTTATTTTCACGGAATCTGATCAGAATTTCTTCCAACTGGTCTAAAATTTTCTGATGACACGCATCTTCTTTTTTCTTCCAATAAAGTAAAAAAGTCAAAAGAAACACACATATCACAGTGCTTACAGCACCGGTCACCATAACTTGATGCCGAAATTGCGAATAAAATGCATTCCCTTTATTCCCCCAGTATCCATATTGCTCCAATAATTGCCTTCCCTGTTCGTTAGTTTCAATATCCTTATTCTTAAGCAATTCAGAAACAGCATCAAGCCCGGAAAATTCTTCCTTTGCAGCAAGCTCTGTCATAAGATTCATTTTATATTTATAGTCTTCATAAAACACATACGTGGTAAAGCAATTTAATATTGCAAACAATAATATAACAGGTAATACCAAGGAGAGCACTACTGTAATCTTCTTGCGATATCTCTTTGTCACTGCCTTACCTCCTGATTCCATATATACCCAAGACCTCTGATATTCTTTATATAGACCGGTGCAGCCGGATTGTCTTCGATTTTCTCACGGAGTCTTCTGATATTGACAGCGATTGTATTTTCATCCACAAAATCCCCTTCCAGATCAAACACATTTTCCAATATTTGTGTTTTTGAAAGAATCTGTTTCGGATTCTGAAGAAAAAAAGTCAGCATTTTCAACTCCGTTTTTGTCAGACTGATTTCACGACTCTTTATCAGGACTTTCATTTCTCCTGCGATAAATACGATATCTCCCGAAATCATCTTTCCGGCTTCCGTTTTCTCCTGTCTGCGGCGGAAATGTGCTTCTATTTTCAAAAGAAGTACCGAAAGACTAAACGGCTTTGTCATATAATCATCTGCCCCTGCTTCATATCCCATGACCTGATCCATCTCCTGATCTAGTGCTGTAAGACAAATAATGTATGTATTATAATTGCATCTCATCCACCTTACAAATTCCAGTCCATTCCCATCCGGAAGATTCACATCACAAATGGTAACATCCACATTATTATCACTTGCAATTCTTTTCGCTTTTTTCACTGATTCTGCTGAAAAAACCTCATATCCGGATTTTTTCAGTGAAAATGTAATTCCACGATTTAAATTTTCATCATCTTCAACCACGAGTATACCTGGCATAGCATATGCACCTCTCTTTATTAACTATTCATCTTAAAATGCTTCAATGCCTCCGCAATTGCACTCTCTTTATCTTCTGGACACTGCAGTTGCCTGCTATCTTCATTTTTAGGTATATTATAATTCTTTCCAACCTCAATTCCGCATTTTCTCTTTACCTGTAAGATATACAGATTGGAAACCTTCATACCGGCATTATGTTCAGCCACATACTTCTTTATCTCATCATATGTAGCCTTAGTCTCTGCAGATGTTATATCCATATTATCAAGTTCAATCGTGACATTAATGTAATCATCCAGCTTTTGTTTCAGTTGGGACAAAAGAACAACCGTCTCGCAAGTTCACGTTCTTCACCATTAAATAAATAATAAACAATTAATGTATCACTGAGACCACCTGTAATAGTCAAGGGGGGCATCACTTTCTGAATATTTGGTATTATAAGTACATCCTGATAATGCGATCAACCTCAAACATAAGAATGTAATGATTGATTTTTTCATAAAAAATCCTTCTCGGACCTCATTATAACATATTCCTAGAAAAAAATAATGAGTTCACAATGTGTTCATAGATAAAAAGCATAATAGTACCTGTAAAGAGAAAGCAACTCCCTATAATAATCAAAGCTTCTTTTTTACCAAGAGTGATCCCTAAAATTTCCCAAACTCCCTTCAAAATAACTCTTGAAATAAACAACGATCAGGCTTCCCTTCCTGATCGTTTTGTTTTATTTCAATTTTAGATATTCTTCTTCATCCACTGCTTCAAGCCACTCGTTTGAAGCATTTTCATTTGGTACACTTTCTGCAATATGCACAAAATAGCTTTCTGGTGCCGCACCATGCCAGTGTTTGATTTCTGGCGCAATATAAACTGTATCACCTACATTGAGTTCCTGAGCAGGTTTTCCCCACTCCTGGTAATACCCTCTTCCTGCAGTACATAATAGAATCTGTCCTGCACCATGATGGATATGCCAGTTGTTTCTGCATCCTGGTTCAAAAGTAACATTAGAAATAAGCACTTCCTGATCATTAATAGAATAGAGATAACTATTACCTACAAAATACTTGGCATATGCTGTATTCAATTCACCAATAGGATAAGGACTCTGTTTCTTGATATCTTCTAAAGTATAATTCATGATTATTTCTCCATTTCATGTATACATCTGATCGCATTTAAAGTACGTGGATAACCGATATAAGGCATACAGTTAGAAATCACATTAATGAGATAATGTGCATCATTACCTACATGGAAGTTTCCACCAATATGTGATTTTAATTGTGATTCAGTGCCGAGTGCTGATAGAAAACAGAATGTAATCATTTCTCTTTGTGCTCCAGTGAGTCCTATTCTTGTATAGTTATCACCAAAGCAGTTACCTGCGAGCCATCTCTTGATATAACGTTCTTCTTCAGGACCACTTGTTTGGAATCCTCTCATATGTTCACCAAAGAGTTCACATTGTTTTTCATTACCAAGTTCTATACGATTATCTCTATTTGTGGTAGACGCACTCTTTAATGGTTTATTCACATGTCTATTCATAATATTTAAGAATGGGTAAACCATACCAATACCAAGATAGGCCACGGCTTGATAAAGGACTTCTTGGATTTCATCAGCAGTCAAATACTTCAATAAATCATCTAACATATCCTTAAATAAATCATGAGATTTCGTTCCTAGAAGTACTGCAGTAATAGATAAATATCTACTCTTATCATCCAAAGTGGTATCATTAATCACTTCTTCACCAATAAAATGTGAATAAAAGTCATAGAATTCTGAACCGCCCCTGTCAAGTAGACAGGTGAAATAATTAAAAACATGTACCCTTGCC
>NZ_DAWDDM010000024.1:0-13719 GCF_052354645.1 Catenibacterium sp. | reverse complement strand
ACCCTGGATGTCTATGACCTTTATCCTCATAAAGCAAAGCTTATTAAAGACAATGCCCAAAGACTTGGATTAACGAATATTCATGTGCATACAGGAGACAGTACAGACCTCTCAATATTTAATAAACAGTATACAAAAATACTTCTAGATGGACCTTGTTCAGGACTCGGTGTACTCTCTAGAAAGCCTGAAATAAAGTACCATGACTCTAGTGCAATGGATGAAATCATTCCTATTCAAGCAAAATTACTAGAAAATGCATATTCTTTATGTATAAAAGGTGGTAATATAGTGTATAGTACGTGCACTATAAATAAAAAAGAAAACGAAAAACAGATTGAAAAATTCATAAAGAAGCATCCCGATATGCATGTGGTAGAAGAACGTACTATACTTCCATATGAATATCATAGTGATGGCTTTTATATGTGTCTGTTAGAAAAGGATGTATGATGAAATCAATTTATGACTTAACACTCGAACAATTAAAAGAAGAACTAAAAGCACTTGGACAAAAACCATTCCGTGCAAAGCAGATCTATGAATGGATTTATGTAAAGAATGTCTATGATTTTCATCAGATGACAAATCTTTCTAAAGAACTTCAAGAAACACTTTCTAATCATTTCAGTGATGCACTTTTAACTATTAAAGAAAAACAGGTTGCTCGTGATGGAACAACTAAATATCTTCTAGAATTAGAAGATGGAGGACTCATTGAAACAGTATTAATGATTCAGACTTATGGTCGTTCATTATGTGTTACAAGCCAGTTAGGCTGTAATATGGGCTGCTCGTTTTGTGCATCTGGATTATTAAAGAAACAGCGTAACTTAACAAGTGGTGAAATTGTGAAACAGGTCTTGACTGTTATGAATGATTTAAAGGAAAGAGTGACTCATGTAGTTGTGATGGGTACAGGTGAACCATTTGATAACTATGATGAAGTAATGAACTTCATTTATACAGTCAATGAACCTCATGGCCTAGCGATTGGTGCAAGACACCTTACTATTTCTACATGTGGTTTAATTCCTGGAATTGAACGCTTCTCTCATGAACCAATCCAGGTTAACTTAGCTATTAGCTTACATGCACCTAATGATGAAATTCGTAATGAACTCATGCCAGTCAACAAACGTTACAATATGGATGACTTAAGAGATGCCATCAAAACATATATTGAACGTACAAACCGCCGTGTTACTCTTGAATATATTTTATTGAAGGATGTCAATGATGATATCAAATATGCGCGTCAGTTAGCCCATTATCTTCGTGGATTAAATGTTTATGTGAACTTGATTCCTTATAACCCTGTTGATGAACACGGCTATAAGCAGTCTTTAGGTCATACAATTACTGCATTTAAGGATGAACTTATTCGTTTACATATTAATTGTACATTAAGAAAAGAACATGGCCGTGATATTGATGGTGCATGTGGACAGTTACGTGCAAAAAGAGAGAAAGGGGCATAATATGGTTATCTCCGCGATGACTGATATCGGAACAAAAAGATCAGTCAATCAAGATAGAGCAGTTTATAAAATCAAAGACCATGAAATCGTTGGTGTATTATGTGATGGAATGGGTGGTCATCTTGCAGGTGATGTTGCAAGTACTCTTGTAAGTAATTATATTATTGAACATTTCTTTGATCATTCACCTTTTATTGATGATGAATCTATTCATGCCTGGATCTCTTCTTTATTATTAACTGCAAATGATTTATTAAATAAAGAAAGTGATATGCATAGAGAATATGCTGGTATGGGTACGACAATTGTCATCTGTTATATGGATGGAAAGAATACCTATATTTCTCATGTAGGAGATAGTAGAGCTTATTTATATAGTGATACTTTAAAACAAATCACGACAGATGATACTTTTGTGAATGAGTTACTTAAAAGAGGTATAATTAATCAAGAAGAAGCCTCTCATCATCCTAAAAGAAATGTATTAGTGCAGGCAATTGGTATTAAAGAAGCTTTACGTATTTCTTTTTATAAGATTGAAGAAGATTATCGTGCAATATTGCTCTGTTCAGATGGATTATATAATTCACTCTCATCTCAACAGATTGAAGATATCTTAAAAGAAGATGAATCAGTCAATCATAAAACAGAAAGACTCATTCAATCAGCCAATGAATTTGGTGGATTAGATAATATTGGTGTTTTACTAATTGAGAAGGGAGAATCATAAGATGAGTGAAAAAGGACGTATTCTTGCTGACCGTTATGAATTAAAAGAATTAATTGGCCAAGGCGGTATGGCAGATGTCTATCTTGCATATGATGATATATTAAAAAGAGAAGTGGCTGTAAAAATACTTCGTTCTTCCTTGACGGGAGATC
Organism: Catenibacterium sp.; assembly: GCF_052354645.1. NCBI lineage: Bacteria > Bacillati > Bacillota > Erysipelotrichia > Erysipelotrichales > Coprobacillaceae > Catenibacterium > Catenibacterium sp. Next base: position 11,356 of record NZ_DAWDDM010000024.1, on the reverse strand, counting down.
CTATTTATATTACGCGTTTCCATCGTGAAGCACGTGCAGCAGCTGCATTATGTCATCGTAATATTGTAGAAATCTATGATGTAGGTGAAGAAGATGATCTTTACTATATTGTCATGGAATATGTACGTGGTCAGACTTTAAAAGAATTAATTAATAAGCGTGGTGCACTTCATTATGTAGAAGCGGTAGACATTATGAAGCAGGTTGTATCAGCCACTGCACTTGCCCATTCTATGGGTATTGTTCATCGTGACTTAAAGCCTCAGAATATTCTTGTCACTGATTCTGGTATAGTAAAGATTGCGGATTTTGGGATTGCCTCTATCCAGTCTTTATCACAGGTGACTCAGACAGATACAATCATGGGGTCACTTCATTATCTTGCACCAGAAATCGCAAGAGGTGAAAAAGCGACACCACAAAGTGATATTTATGCATTAGGTGTTGTATTTTATGAATTATTAAGAGGAGATGTTCCTTTTAATGGAGAATCTCCAGTCAATATCGCTTTGAAACATATGCGTGATGAAATACCATCAGTACGTGAGTATAATCCAGCGATTCCTCAGTCAGTAGAAAATATTATTATTAAAGCGACTGCAAAGAATACAAACAATCGTTATCAGTGTGCTGACGATATGTTAGATGATTTAGAAACTTGCTTAGAACGTTTAGATGAACCTAAATTAAGCTTTGATCAAGTGAATAATGATCCAACAATCATTGCGACTGATTCTCAGTTCTTTACTAAAACAGCACCTTTAGATCTTGAAGAAACAAAAACAGAAATAGAAGAAATTGAACCAGAAGAAGAAAAGATAAAAGAGCCAATGGATAAGAAAAAAAGAATTGCGATAGGTGTGGCCATTGGGGCAGTTATCGTATGTCTTGCGATTGTAGCAGAATTCTTCTTATTTGGTGGTAATCAAGATGGTACAATGATGGATCTAGTTGGTAAGACTGAAAAAGAAGCCAAAGCCTTATTAATTGATAAAGGTTATAAGGTATCTGATGATGTTGATTATGAACTCAGTGATAAGTATGAAAAAGGACTTGTTATTGCGACAGATCCTGAAGCAGGACATACTATCAATGAAGGAGATACAGTAACATTTACTATCTCTAAGGGTAAATATATTGTCATGAAGGACTATACAGGTACCTCTTACAGTTCAGCTTATAATGAATTAACAAAGCTTGGCTATAAGGTTAGAAAGTATGAAAAGTCTGATGATGATTATAAAGAAGGTGTTGTTATTGGACAGTCTATTTCTGAAGGTGAAAAACAGGATCCGAATGAAAAAGGCAAAATCATCACTTTGACAGTATCTAAAGGTGTCAGCATTACTGTTCCATCATTATATGGTCAGGATATCAATGCAGCGAAATCTACATTAGAAAGTCAGGGCTTTACTAATGTGAAACTATCTGTATTACCATCACCTACAGATACTGCAACAATTAACTCAATGTCTATTAATACAGTTGTAAAACAGTCAGTTGCACCATATACTCAGGTAAATAGTAAAAGGACTGAGATTATCTTATATTATTATGATAAGAAACCTGCTACTACACCACAAACACCAACACAACCTGACTTACCAGAAAATGACGATGATGATGAAACAACAACAACACCTACAACACCTGGACAATAAGATAGGAGACTATATGCCTAAAGGTCAGATTATAAAAGTCCTTGCAGGATTCTACTATGTCGATACAGGCGAGAAGGTTGTCAGCTGCAGGGCACGTGGTAAATTTAGAAATAGAGGTCAGAAGCCTCTCGTAGGAGACTTCTGTACCTTTCAGGAAGAAAAAGATGGTTCTGGTTATATCCTTACACTAGAAAAAAGATATAACCAATTAGAAAGACCTCCTATCTGTAATGTAGATCAGGCACTTCTTGTATTCTCTATTGCCCAGCCAGATTTTGATCAGATGCTTCTAGATCAATTTCTCGCGATGGTTGAATATGAGAAGATTAAACCAATCATCATTATCACAAAGATAGATCTTAATAGAGAACTTATTCCTGTAATACAAAAGAAGTACAATGCTTATGATCTTTACTTTGTATCAAGTAAAGAAAATGAAGGCATCGAAGAGATTAAACCAATCCTTAAAAACCGTGTAACAGTCGTTACAGGGCAGAGTGGGGTAGGTAAATCAAGTCTTCTCAACGCCTTAAACATTGAACTTAATATTGAAACAAATGAAATTTCTCAAGCATTAGGAAGAGGAAAACATACTACAAGACATGTTGAACTTATTCCTATGTATGGTGGCTATATTGCAGATACTCCAGGTTTTTCATCATTAGAACTTAAAATGGATCCTGTAGAACTTGCAGTCACTTATCATGATTTTAGAGAACTGTCACATCATTGTAAGTTTAGAGGATGTCTTCATGATAGTGAACCACATTGTGCTGTTAAAGAAGCAGTAGAAGCAGGAGAAATTGATGAAACAAGATATGTTGATTACCTGCAGTTATTAAAGCAGGTTAAAGAAAGGAAAGATAAACGATATGGTTAAAATTGCACCTTCAGTATTATCCGCAGATTTTGCGCATCTTAAAGAAGATATTGATACAATCTATGATGGAGGAAAATCATGGATTCATTATGATGTTATGGATGGACACTTTGTCCCTAATATTTCATTTGGTTACAGCATTCTTAGTAACTTACGTGCTGTGACTGATTTATTCATTGATGTACATTTAATGATCACTGATCCAGGTCAGTACTTAGATGAATTCATCAATGCAGGTGCAGACCTCATTACATTCCATATTGAAGCTGTATCAAGTGTGCAGGAAGCACGTGTACTTATTCAACGTATTCATGATGCAGGATGTCTTGCATCAATCTCTATTAAACCAGGTACTGATGTAGAAGCAATCAAACCATTCTTAGATGATTTAGATATGGTTCTTGTCATGAGTGTTGAACCAGGATTTGGTGGGCAGTCATTCAATCCTGCAGCTTTAGATAAGATTACTGAACTTAAAGAAATCAGAAATGGTAGACGCTACCTCATTGAAGTAGATGGTGGTATCAATGAGAATACAGCCAACCTATGCCGTGGGGCTGGGGCAGATGTTCTAGTGGCTGGAAGCTATGTCTTCAAAGCAGAAAATAGACAGGAAGCTATTGACTCACTCAAATGAAAATAGGCTTATATGCAAGCATGAATAATGGGGATGTCTTTAATAAAGACATCCCTTATATTGCAGTTGATGGTGGTTTAGAACATCTACATCGTCAATCAATTAAACCATTATGTGCTATTGGAGACTTTGATTCTTTACAACATAAAGAATACTTAGAAGGATTAGAAGTACTTACTTTTCCTACTCATAAGGATGAAACAGATACAGAACTTGCCATTAGTGAAGCACTCAATAGAGGTTATGATGAAATAGACCTTTATGGTGTTATTGGTGGTCGTATTGATCATTTTTTAGGTGTACTTATCTATCTCAAACAACATCCAGATATTAAAATCACTTTATATGATGATATAAATAGAATATACCTCTTGCCCAAAGGTAAGCATCAAATAGATTGCAGGGAATATAAGTATTTCTCATGCTTTACTGAAAAGACTTGTACTCTCACATTAAAGAATTGTGATTATCCCCTTGATGGTTATATATTAGAACCACATGATCCACTATGTATCTCTAATCAATGTCATGGTATTCTAACAATTGAAAATAGTGAAGATTTAATATTCATTGAATCACAAAGAATAGGAGGTACATATGGAGAATAAGGATTTTCTTGCGACTGAACCAGTAGGTAAATTACTCAGACAACTCGCCTTACCAACAGTCATTGCGCAATTAATCAACATGCTTTACAACATTGTAGACCGTATGTTTATAGGTCATATTCCTCAAACGGGTGCTCTTGCCTTAACAGGTGTTGGTGTCTGTATGCCGTTAATTATGATTGTGACAGCCTTTGCCTCTTTGGTTGGTAATGGTGGTGCACCACGTGCGTCTATTTATATGGGTCAGGGTAATAATAATTATGCTGAAAAGATATTAGGTAATTGTTTTATTACGCAGATTATCGTTTCTATAGTACTTACACTTATTCTATTCTTTGGAAATCGTACCTTCTTACTTGCTTTTGGTGCAAGCAGTAATACAATTACCTATGCCGTGGACTATATGAATATCTATGCAATGGGGACACTATTTGTCCAATTAACATTGGGAATGAATATGTTTATTACAGCCCAGGGATTTGCGAAAAACGGAATGATTTCAGTTGTCATTGGCGCATTATGTAATGTTATCTTAGATCCTATTCTTATTTTTGGATTCAATTTAGGTGTCAAAGGAGCGGCTCTTGCGACAATCATCTCACAGGGATGCTCATGTCTCTATGTTCTTCGCTTCTTATTTGGCAAAAAGACAAAACTTAAAATAAAAAAGAAAAACTTATCCTTAGATCACTCAGTCATCTTACCTTGTCTCGCTTTAGGTCTTTCTACTTTTGTGATGCAATCAAGTGAGAGTGTCATCCAGGTCTGCTTCAATTCTTCTTTATTAAAATATGGGGGAGATATAGCAGTAGGGGCAATGACTATATTGACTAGTGTTATGCAGTTTGCGATGCTTCCTTTACAGGGATTAGGACAGGGGGCACAGCCTATTATCAGCTACAACTATGGGGCTAAGAATAAAGAACGTGTTCGAAAGACATTTAAATTATTATTAAAAGTCAGTCTAGTATTCTCAATATGTATCTGGCTTCTTATTCAGATCTTCCCACAGATGTTTGTAGGACTCTTTACAAATGCACAAGAACTCTCACTCTTTACCACTCAAGCACTTAGAATCTATATGGCAGTCGTAGGACTCTTTGGAATACAGATTGCCTGTCAGATGACATTTGTGGCTTTAGGTAATGCGAAAGCATCAGTTATTGTGGCAGTTACTAGAAAATTTATTCTTTTAATTCCACTTATTTATATTATGCCAGCATTACTTGTAGATAAGACAACAGCTGTTTATTTGGCTGAACCGGTGGCAGATATTCTTGCAATCACATTTACAGTATTATTGTTTAGAAAACAATTTACTAAAGCACTTGAACAAATGAACTGAGGTTTCTCAGTTCTTTTTTTCATAGAAATAGATTATAATGAAATAGATTGAAAGAAGGATGAATATATGAGAAATCTAGAAGATATAAAAAGAAGTGGATTTAAAATCATTGAACAAAAAAGAGAAGAATTTATGAAACAGAGTATTCTTTCTGATGAGTTCTTAGATTTATTAGATAAGAATAAAAAACCATTTGATCTTTTAATGTCCTATTATCGTTGTGCAGTAATGGAGATAGAAACAAAATTCAGAGTATTAGATCAGGAATATTCTTTAGAATATGATGGTAATCCCATTGAAAGCATCAAGTCACGTATTAAATCATATGATAGTATTGCAAGAAAAGTAAGACGCAAGAATATTCCAATGACTATGGAATCATTAGAAGAAAATATAAGAGATATTGCAGGAGTCAGAGTTGTTTGTTCATTTCCTGAAGACATATATGAACTTGCAGATAGCTTCTTAAGACAGGATGATATTACTTTGATTGAAATGAAGGATTATATTAAAAATCCTAAACCTAGTGGTTATCGTAGTTTACACTTAATTGTGCAGGTACCAATCTTCTTGCAGAAGACAAAGAAGTATGTTTATGTAGAAGTACAGCTTCGTACTATTGCGATGGATTTCTGGGCAAGCTTGGAACATAAATTACGCTATAAGAAGAATATTCCTGAAGATGAAGCAAAGCTTATTGCTCAGGAACTTTATGACTGTTCAGTAGAAAGTGCTAAACTAGATGAACGTATGCAGAAGATACGTTCAATGATGAATAAAGGAGAATCTAAATAGGTTCTTTTTTGTTGGAGAAAATGAAACTTTAATATGTTGTAAACACGGCATTTTATTTTTCCTTTGTTGTCAAACAGTATTATATAATCAAAAATAAGGTAATAGATACTAAGCAATTAGATGATAATAACCATTCAGTGGTCTTGTTGAATTATCAGCCTATCATGTGCACTTAACATCGTAACAAGGTAATAGATGATGTTTCTACAGGATATCATTGGAGAACGAAAAAATGTATTATAAAATACAGCGAGTTTTTTTCATACATGCTATAATTTTACTATATTTTGAAAAAAAGATTGCAGATGAGTTTTTTGAAATATATAAAAGAAGTTCGAAAACAAAGCTTATGAGTCAGACGGATTTTGCGAAAGCATTATGTGTATCATACTCAATTGTCAGTAGGTGAGGAATAGGATTATTCTGCTTTGAGCATGATATTGATTTTAGTGACTTCAAGAATAAATTATGGACTGAAAGTGATTTGGGGATTACTTAGCAGCAAGCAATATCACTCATGCAAATATGGAGGCAGTTTTTACATTGACAGATATGCCATTCAAGTCGAGGTAGTTCATTGGTTTTGAAAACGAACAGTAATATAAATTAGTATACGAGGTGGTATGACTCATGTATCAGGATTTATCTTTTATGAATGTTCCGCTTCCAGAGGACGTTCTGAAATTAAAAATTTATGGTGATTATGCTGGAACCCAGAAAATGATTCGTTATTTTCTGGAAGAAAAGGATATTCCACAGGCGCTTAGAAAACGTCTGGAAATCGAACAGGAAGTCATTGGTGTTATGGGTGGTAATGAGTATCCTTTTACTTATGATGAAGCATTGGAGATTATGACGAGTCATCTTCGTGATTTCAAAAAAGAAGAGTTAGATCATCTGAAAGAAATCAGTGCAGCAGATTGGATTTATATTGATGGTGAGGTACATTTCCAACGTCGATTCTATGAAAATTTAATTAAGACTCGTCCAGATTACGCAAAGCGTGTCATTACAGAAAATCCAGAGGATGAAAAGCAAAATCATATAAATCAGAATCTACTTAATGATAATATACATTATATGAAAGAACATGGAGGAAGAACTGTACACACTCGTATACGTTCAACAATAAAAGCTAAGAAAGAATTCGAAGAGATAGGACGCAAGGTTCGTGTACATCTTCCGATTCCAAAGGTATACGAACAGGTTTCTAATGTAGAAATTCATGCATCTAATCCAGAGATTACATATGTAGCACCTTTTGATGCACCACAGAGAACAGTATATTTTGAGACTGAACTGAAAGAGAATCAGGAGTTTATGGTTGATTATTCATTTGATTATCATGTGAATTATGTAGAGTTAGATCCTGTCAAGGTATCTGAAGAACAGCCAGATTTCTGTCTGGAAGAGCAGACACCACATATTGTATTCACTCCTTACTTAAGAGAACTAAGAGATGAGCTTGCAGGAGATGAGGCAAATCCAATTATTTTGGCGCGTCGATTCTATGATTTTGTGACAACAAAAGTTATGTATTCTTTCATGAGAGAGTATTTTACAATTGAATGTATTCCAGAATACTGTGCAATTAATCTGAAAGGTGATTGTGGTGTTCAGGCATTACTGTTTATCACACTTTGCCGCATGTCTGGAATTCCAGCACGCTGGCAGTCAGGTTTGTATGTGACGAAGTATTATACAGGATGCCATGATTGGGCACAGTTCTATGTAGCACCGTATGGATGGGTATTTGCAGACCCTTCCTTTGGTGGAAGTGCATGGCGTGAAGGAGACAAAGTACGTTGGAATTATTACTTTGGTAATCTCGACATTTTCCGTATGCCAGCTAACTCTGAAATCCAAAAAGAATTCATGCCGGAGAAAAAATGGCTTCGCATCGATCCGATTGATAATCAGAGAGGAGAATTTGAGTACGAGGATCATGGTCTTCGTTTCTCCCAACTGGATGTATCACAGGAACTGATTTCTATGGAAGATATTGAAAAATAAGCAGATAATATAAAACCAATGATTGGATTAATAACGGCTTCGGGAAGCAATAATGCCTCTTGAAGCCGTTATTGTGTACTACGACTTAATACTCTGTATTTGAAATCGTAGCTTATAGGATGCCTGTACATGTATTTAAAAATTTTCTATATGTATTATATCGTATCTTACTCCGCTTTTTCTCAATCAAATGCATTATCGGATTTCAGCCCTCGCCGTCTATATTTATATTGAGGCGGGGAATTGCCATATCTTTAGATAAAATATCAGAAATAGACGCCTTTGCAAGTGGACTTGCAAGGCTTTTATTTTTATCATTTTACATAGCTCGTAGCCTTCACAAAATCTTCATGAAATAATTAGCACACATCTATTGACAGTGCTAAAAAAAGTGATATACTAGCATTAGCACAAGAGAAAGAAGAGTGCTAAAGGAGTGATTGCGATGAATGGTGAAAAATGGACAGAAGCAATGCAGGAAGCATTTGGACGTGCAGCTCAGAATGCGTTAGCTCTTAATCAACAGATTGTTGATGTTGAACATCTCATGTATGCATTATTAGAAGATAGTTCTGGTATTTTCTATAGAGTACTGACAAAACTTAATATCTCTATTCCAGAAGTACAGGATTTATTAAATGCGGAGATTAATAAGAAGCCTAGCGTTGGGCAGGTGACTCAGGATCAGCTTCGTTTAAGCTATGATCTCAATAGCTGGATTGCGAATGCTGAAAGAATTAAGACAGAATATAAAGATGACTATATGAGTGTAGAACATCTTATTATTGCATTATTTAATACGCAAAGCACCTTTATTAAAAACTTTGTATCTCGTTATAATTTAAATAAAAAAGAAGTTGAAAAAGTAATTAAGGAAATGAGAGGAGGACATAAAGTGGATACTCCAAACCCAGAAAATAATTATGAAGTATTAGAAAAATATGGACGTGATCTTGTCAAGGATGTAAAAGATGGCAAGATTGATCCAGTTATTGGTCGTGATGAAGAAATTAGACGTGTTATTCAGATTTTATCACGTAAAACAAAGAATAACCCAATTTTGATTGGTGAACCAGGTGTAGGTAAAACTGCGATTGTAGAAGGACTTGCTTGGCGTATAGTTAAGAACGATGTACCTGAAACATTAAAAGATAAAACTTTATTTGAACTTGATTTAGGTTCACTTGTGGCAGGTGCTAAATATCGTGGTGAATTTGAAGAAAGATTGAAAGCTGTCTTAAATGAAATCAAGAAATCTGAAGGACAAATCATTATGTTTATTGATGAAATCCATCAGTTAGTAGGTGCAGGTAAGACAGATGGTGCTATGGATGCGGCCAACTTATTAAAACCAATGTTAGCACGTGGTGAATTACATTGTATTGGTGCAACAACATTGGATGAATATCGTCAGTATATTGAAAAGGATGCAGCCTTAGAAAGACGTTTCCAGAAGGTATTGGTACAAGAACCTGATATTGATGATACAATTGCGATTCTAAGAGGTTTAAAGGAACCATTTGAATCTCATCATGGTGTTCAGATCCAAGATAGTGCAATTATCGCAGCGGCTCATATGAGTGATCGATATATTACAGATCGTTTCTTACCAGATAAGGCAATTGACCTTATTGATGAAGCATGTGCTTCAGTACGTATGGAAATTGATTCTATGCCTGAAGAACTAGATACAATTACTCGTGATAAGAATCGTCTAGAAATGGAAAGAATCTCTATTGAAAAAGAAGATTCAACTGAAGATAACGAAAAGAGACTAGAAGAAATCAAAGAAAAAATTGCTTCTTTAAATGAAAAAATCGCTGGATTAACTGAACAATGGAAATCAGAAAAGTCTCAGGTGGATCATATCAAGGATTTAAAGAACCAAAAAGTACGTTTAGAAACACAGATGGCACAGTTTGAATCTCAGGGTAACCTAGAAGAAGCCTCTAAAATTAAATATCAGACTATTCCTGCTATTAATAAAGAAATAGAAGAATATCAGGCTAAAGAAAATGATGATGCTTTATTACAGGAAAAAGTCACTGTAGATACTATTTCTGAAGTTATCTCTAGATGGACTAATATTCCAGTTTCTAAGCTAATGGAATCAGAAAAAGAAAAACTATTACATCTTGAAGATATTATGAAGAAAAGAGTTATTGGTCAGGATGAAGCCATCACTAAAGTCACTGATGCAATACTAAGAAGCCGTGCTGGTATCAATGATGAGAATAGACCAATTGGTTCATTCTTATTCCTAGGTCCTACTGGTGTAGGTAAAACAGAAGTGGCTAAGACACTTGCTGAACAGCTCTTTGATAGTGAAAAGAATATCGTACGTATCGATATGAGTGAATATATGGAGAAATATAGTGTCTCTCGTTTATTAGGTGCTCCTCCAGGATATGTAGGTTATGAAGAAGGTGGACAGTTAACTGAAGCTGTGAGACGTGCTCCATATAGTATTGTCTTATTAGATGAAATTGAAAAAGCTCATCCAGATGTCTTCAATATCTTATTACAGATTCTAGATGATGGTCGTTTAACAGATTCTAAGGGTAATGTAGTCAGCTTCAAGAATACAATTATCATTATGACTTCTAATATTGGTTCTCAGTACTTGTTACAGGGTAACAATGAAGAAACACGTAAAGAAGTAGATAATGAATTAAAGATGCACTTCAAACCTGAATTCTTAAACCGTATTGATGAAATCGTTATGTTCAACTCACTTGATTCAAGTGTTGTTTATAAGATTATTGATAAGTTTATTCATGAACTTGAAGGTCGTCTAGAAGAGAAGAAGATTACTCTAGAAGTCACTGATGCAGCTGAAAACAGAATTGCACAAGATGCATTTGATGCCACATTTGGTGCACGTCCAATCAAGCGTTATATTCAGTCACATATTGAAACAATGCTTGCAAGAGAAATAATCAAAGGTACAATCCATGCCAACAGTCATGTAGTCATTGACTATGATAATGGATTTATAGCTAGAGAAGCATAAGTTGTTTGAAAGAAGATAGAACCCCCTCTATCTTCTTTTTCTTTTCATTGTTTCATAAATAAATCCTTTCGTTTGTCATAGGCGGAAACCCACTGCCAATAGGTGGTGGGAGGAACCTCGTAAATCGTATTTATTATCCCTGACTTTCAATATATTTTTGTTTAGTTGCTGATGAGACTTCTCCAATGCTGCAAGCAAAATAACCATCTGACCAAAATGTTTTTTTCTTCGAATACTGTTTAAATAAGACCGTACTATCTTTTGCCATAAGTGGTATGTTGTTTCCTGCTTTACAATTTTGACAATATCGCAAACTCGATCTGCTGTATCGTAACTTAATAAGAAAGGCATATGGTCTTTGTCAGTTTCTATCGCAATAATTTCGTAGCCACGAGTATTAGCTA
>NZ_DAWDDM010000023.1:0-13730 GCF_052354645.1 Catenibacterium sp. | reverse complement strand
GGTGCTGGCCGTGTAAGAGATATGTTTAAGAAGGCAAAAGAAAATGCGCCTTGTATCATCTTTATTGATGAAATTGATGCCGTAGGTCGTCAGAGAGGTACTGGTGTTGGTGGCGGACACGATGAACGTGAACAGACATTAAACCAGTTACTTGTAGAAATGGATGGTTTTGAAGGCAACGAAGGTGTTATTATCCTTGCAGCTACTAACCGTGCAGATGTTCTTGACCCTGCATTATTACGTCCAGGACGTTTTGATAGACAGATCAGAGTATCTAACCCTGATAAGCGTGCAAGATCTCAGATCTTGAAGGTTCATGCAAGAAATAAACATTTTGCGCCAGATGTTGATTTTGATAACATCGCTCAGCGTACTCCTGGATTCTCAGGTGCAGAACTTGCGAACGTATTAAATGAAGCAGCATTACTTGCAGTTAGAAGCGGTCATCAGATGATCACATTAAGTGATGTCGATGAAGCGATTGATAGAGTTATTGGCGGTCCAGCTAAGAAGTCTAGAAAATATACTGAACATGAAAGAAAGCTTGTTGCTTATCATGAAACTGGACATGCGATTATTGGTTTGACATTAGAAGATGCCAACCAGGTACAGAAGGTCACAATTGTACCACGTGGTGATGCAGGTGGATACAACTTGATGACTCCTAGAGAAGAAACTTACTTCTCAACTAAGAAACAGTTACTTGCAACTATTACAGGTTATATGGGTGGTCGTACTGCTGAAGAAATCTTCTTCGGTGATGTATCATCAGGTGCTCATAACGATATTGAACAGGCTACACGTATTGCACGTATGATGGTTACAGAACTTGGTATGAGTGAACTTGGTCCAATCAAGTATGACAGTGGTGATAACGCAGTATTCTTAGGTCGTGACTATTCACAGTTAAGTAATACACATTCTGGTCAGATCGCATTTGAAATTGACCAGCAAGTACGTAAAATCATCGAAACAGCGCATGCTCAGGCAACTGAAATCATCAACAATAATAAAGATAAAATGGATATTATTGCGAATGCATTGCTTGAACATGAAACATTGAATCATGAACAGATTCAGTCTTTATATAACACTGGTAAGATGCCAGAAACTTATGATGGAACAGAAGAACATATTGAATCTAACGATGACAACAATAATACTCCTGAACCACCTAAGGCTGATCCAGAAGATGATTTACTAGATGAAATGAAATAAGCGCTTTGCGCTTATTTTCATTTAGGAGGTAATAAAATGCAACGTAGATTTATGGTAAGACTATTAGTAGGTATTATTGTCATTAGTATGATTTTGCCTCTAGTAAGCTATTTTGCGATAGGGAGATGAGATAAATGAAAGATTATTTAGTACGTGGACTCGTTAATTCAAAGAACTGTCGTGTTTTTGCCTGTACAACAACTAACCTTACAAATGTTGCACAGCAGAATCATAACTTATGGCCTTGTGCAAGTGCTGCACTTGGACGTATGATGGCAGTCACTTTAATGATGGGTGCTATGAATAAGAATAAAGAAAAGATGACAGTAGTCATCAACGGTGGTGGACCAATCGGTACAATGCTTTGTACAACAAATTCTGATGGTAAAATCAAGGGATTTGTATCTAATCCAGAAGTTCACTATACATACAACGATACAGGTAAGCTTGCAGTAGGCTTATGTGTAGGTAATCAGGGTACTATCCAGGTCACTCGTGATATGGGATTAAAGGAACCTATTACATCTAGTTCTCCATTACAGACTGGTGAAATTGGTGACGATTTCTCTTATTACTTCATGTTATCAGAACAGGTACCATCAGTTGTTGCAGTAGGTGTTCTTGTAGAAGAAGACAATACTGTAAGAAGTGCAGGTGGTTATATTATTCAGTTATTACCAGAAGCAACTGAAGAAGATATTGCGTATATTGAAGATAAAATCAAGAATACACCACCAGTATCACAGTTATTAGATGAAGGACATACTCCAGAAGAAATCTTAAAGATGATCTTTGAAGATGTTGAAATCCTAGATACACAGGATTTATCATTTGAATGCGATTGTAGTAAAGAAAAGATGGAAGAAGCTTTATCTACTCTTCATACAAAAGATCTAGAAGATATGATTAATGAAGATCATGGCTGTGAGATTACATGTCAGTTCTGTAATACACATTATCAGTTCAGTGAAGATGAATTAAAGGAAATACTTAAAAAACGCCAGTAAAATGGCGTTTTTTTTACACTGTCTGGTATTATACAAAGATCAGTTAACATATATCATGGAAGGGAATAGAATTGAATAATTGATCTTTTTAGAATTGTATGACAGTTTCCTCCTTTCAATAACTAATATAAATTATAAATCTATAAGAAATATCTATATATTATGGAGAAATATGTGTTGCATTAATGGAGTGCTTTAACTGGACACTCTTTTACACATTCATAACAAAGAATACAGTCAGTGCCGTTTATACGTCTACGTGATTCATTGTTGACTTCTACATTCATTGGACACACCTTTAAACATTTATTACAATGAACACACTTACTCTCATCACAATGTACACGTAATAGTGAATAATAACTCATAGGCTTAAGAAATACTGTAATAGGACACAAATACTTACAGAATGCACGATTATCTTTAAATATATAGGCAAGCGCAATACCCACAATATAGTAAAAGGCGTTACCTAGAAGAAATAGATAGAACATGATCTTTTCTAGATGAGCGACCTTCATTAAGAATAATCCTGATACCAATGCAAGAGAACATACAAACATGACATAACGTAGTATGCCTAGTTTTTTAACTCTTGGTTTCTGTGGTCTTTTAAAAGGTAAGAAGTCAAGGATCATAGCCGTCCAGCAGGCATAACCACACCATCCTCGACCAAATATAAGAGGTCCAAAGATCTTCGCAATCGCATAGTGAATAGTGGCTGCTTCAAAAGTACCCAAAAACAAATAGTACCAGAAGCCTTCAATCTGCATATTTTCTTGAGAAATAATACCTAAATAAAACAACATATAAGTGCCTACTGCCAATTGTACAAAATGTCTTGCATAGCTCTTTCCTGCAGTAAATAATGCGGTGCCTAAGGCAAGACATGTTCCTATATAACTGAAGTTCAGCAAATAGAATAAATTGTCTTTAGTCAGCCATAAAGTGATCGCAATCAAATTATGGTAAAAAATAAAAAGAAGCAGGAAGGGAAGACCTGCTTCTTTTCGAAGGGAAATGAAAACGATATATATATTATTGAAAGGATCGGGAACTTCCTTTCACAACTCATAGTATAAAGATAATTTATCTTTGTATTGTGTCAGGAATATGGTATATTTTGTGATGGTGATTAAAAAATGTTGAAAATTGGAAACGTAGAAATAAAACATCCTATTATCATGGCTCCTATGGCAGGTATCACAAATGTCGCTTACCGTAGACTTGTAAAAGAGTTTGGTGCAGGACTTGTAGTATCTGAAATGGTCAGTGATAAAGCGTTATGTTATGGAAATCAAAAGACAATTGATATGCTTGCAGTAGGTGAAGATGAACACCCTATGAGTATGCAGATTTTTGGTGGTGAAGTAGAGACTATGGTCAAAGCTGCCAAGTTTGTAGAGGAACATTCTGATTGTGATATTATTGATATTAATATGGGATGTCCTGTGAATAAGGTATTAAAGGCTCATGCAGGCAGTTATTTAATGCAGTATCCAGAACTTGCATATGATATTGTGAAGGCTGTCGTAGAAGCAGTGAATGTACCAGTGACTGTTAAGATGCGTATTGGTTATGATATGAAGCATATTAACTGTGTAGAAATGGCACAATTAATGGAAAAAGCAGGTGCAAGTGCAGTGGCTATTCATGGTCGTACACGTTCACAGATGTATGAAGGACATGCAGATTGGTCATGGATTAAAAAAGTAAAAGAAGCAGTCAGTATTCCAGTTATTGGGAATGGTGATGTCAGAACACCTGAAGATGCAAAAAGAATGATGGAAGAAACAGGCTGTGATGCTGTCATGGTTGGTAGAGGTGCTTTAGGTAATCCATTTGTGATTCGTAGAATGGTGAAATATTTAGAAGAGGGTATTCTAGAAGAAGAACCAGACTATCATGCACGTATTCAGTTATGTATTGATCATGCCCATAGTTTAGTAAAAACGGAAGGTGAAAAGAATGCGATTAGACAAATGCGTGGACAAGCACCTTGGTATGTCAAAGGGTTAAGAGGTTCAGCAAAGATTAAGAATCATTTAACACAGATGAATACATTAGAAGAATTAGAAACAATTCTAAAAGACTTTGAGAAAGAACTAGAAGGTGAGTAATCATCTTCTTTTTGTTTTATAATAGAGTAAAGGAGATGATTTTATGGCTATACTTTATTCTATGTGTGTTCCTCATCCTCCATTAATTATTCCTGAAATAGGTCAAGGAGAAGAGAAAACTATTAGTAACACAATACAATCTTATAAATCCATTATGAAATATGTATCTACTCTTCCTATAGAAACAGTCATTGTGATCAGTCCTCATGCAATCGCCTATAGTGATTATATTCATATATCTCCTGGCATTCATGCATCAGGAGATTTTAGACAGTTTGGTGCAGGAAATGTAAGAATAGAAGTGGATTATGATTCAGATCTTGTAAAGAAGATCACTCGATCTGCCAAGAATCATCATATATTCGCAGGAACATTAGGAAAAGATGATGATTTAGATCATGGCACTATGATTCCTCTTTACTTTCTAAATAAGTATCTAAAAGACTATAAAGTTGTAAGAATTGGAATATCTGGTTTATCTCCTCTTACTCATTATCGCTTTGGACAATGTATTAAAGAAGCAGTGGGAGATAAGAATGTTTTATTAATTGCGAGTGGTGATTTGTCTCATTGTTTAAAAGAGGATGGTCCTTATGGTTATAAAAAAGAAGGACCGCTCTTTGATCATGATATTATTACAGCATGGAAGAATA
This sequence comes from Catenibacterium sp., assembly GCF_052354645.1. Taxonomy (NCBI): domain Bacteria; kingdom Bacillati; phylum Bacillota; class Erysipelotrichia; order Erysipelotrichales; family Coprobacillaceae; genus Catenibacterium; species Catenibacterium sp. Next base: position 8,732 of record NZ_DAWDDM010000023.1, on the reverse strand, counting down.
GCGACTTTATGCGTTTTCTAACATTTGATCCCATCTTTACTGAAGCAGCTGCTGAATGTGGACTCAGATCATTTCAGATCCTGGCAGGTGCTTTAGATCAAAAGAAGATTAAACCAAACTATTATTCTTATGAAGGACCATTTGGAGTAGGTTATGGAATATGTGGCTTTGAAATATGTGGTGAAGATTTAACACGTGATATAGGAAACCAATATAAAAAGAAAATGCAGGAAGAAGTCAAAAAAATCAAAGAACATGAAGATGACTATGTCAGACTGGCTAGAACCACAATAGAACATTATGTGAAAGAAAAAGTAGAAATCATTCCAGAAGTCACAAAAGAGATGAAAAGACGTGCAGGTGTCTTTGTATCTATTTATGAAGAAGGACGTTTGAGAGGCTGTATTGGTACCTTTATGCCTGTACAGGATAATATTGCCTTAGAAATAGTACATAATGCGATCAGTGCATGTAGTGAAGATCCACGCTTTGATCCTATTACAGAAGAAGAACTAGATAATCTCATTATCTCAGTCGATGTATTAGGAGAAATAGAACCAGTAGAAGATATCAGTACATTAGATCCTCATATCTATGGTATTATAGTATCCCATGGTTCTAAAAGAGGTTTACTCCTATCTGATTTAGAAGGTGTGGATACAGTGACTGATCAGATTCAGATAGCTTGTCATAAGGCAGGTATTCATGAAGGAGAGAAGATCAAGATAGAAAGATTCAAGGTGATCAGACATGATTAGATGTGATTTATGTCCTCATCAATGTGTATTAAAAGAAGGACAGACAGGATTCTGTCATCAAAGAATCAATAAAGAAGGACATATAGGACTTAAAGACTATGGTGCTATTACATCACTGTCTTTAGATCCTATTGAAAAGAAACCTCTCTATCATTTCTATCCTGAAACACAGATATTATCTGTAGGTTCTTATGGCTGTAATATGAAATGTCCTTTCTGTCAGAACTACACCATATCACAAGATAAAGGCTCTTCTGTACAGGTGCATACAACACCTGAAAAACTTGTTGAAGTCGCCTTAGATCTCAAAAAAGAAGGGAATATCGGTATTGCGTTTACTTATAATGAACCAATGATCAGTTATGAGTTTATTTATGATACTTTTGTATTATGCAAAAAGCATGATTTAAAGACTGTTATAGTCTCTAATGGAATGATAGAAGAGAAATACATAAAGGAATTATTTCCTTTAGTAGCTGCATGGAATATTGATTTAAAAGGATTTAAAGAAGATATCTATAAGACACTCTCTGGTGACTTAGAAACAGTAAAGAAGAGTATTCAAATAGCTTCATCAAGTCATTTAGAAGTCACTTCTTTGATTGTCCCTGGTATCAATGATAGTCTCAAAGATATGGAAGAAGAAGCAAAGTGGTTAGCGTCTATTGATCCGAATATTGTGTTACATATCACACGTTATTTTCCTGAGTATCATTATCATGAATCTCCTACATCTATAGAACTTATTGACCAAATGGTAGAAGTGGCTAAGAAATATTTAAAGAATGTATATAGAGGTAATTGTTAGATGTTTAATGAAGAAAAGATTAAAAGCTTTAGTACAACAGATATGCGTATATATAACTATATATTGAAGCACAGCATTCAATTCCCTTATATGAGTATAAGAGAACTTGCAGATGAGATTCCTACATCTACAGCTTCTATTATGCGCTTTGTGAAAAGGATGGGATATGACAGCTTTCCGGAATTAAAATATGCTTATAAGAAAGGAGAAAAAGAAGTCTCTCTTTATATGGTGAATGACCTAGATGAAACTATCGACTGTTTAAAGAAGTTCAATACCCCTTATTATCAGGATTTATTCAAAGAAATCGCATATATACTAGGTGACGCGAATATGATTATTTTTGATGGTATGGGAGATTCAGCTAAGATTGCAGAATATGCAGCAAGACGCTTTTCTATCAATGGTTTCTTTAGTGCTGCCTTAACAGATCCATATCAGAGGGTATCCATGGATGGTACAGGTATTGTGGTTGTCATGTTATCAGTTTCAGGAAACACGCCTGAACTTATTAGAAAAGCCAATGATTATAAAGCAGCAGGCAGTACTTTAATCACAATTACTGCATCAGACGATAATACACTCGCAAAAATGAGTGATCACAATATCAGCTACTATGTTAACGATGTAAGAACGGAAGAGATGTCTCGTACTACGCAGGTACCCGCCTTGAGTATCATTGAGATTCTTTCTAATACAACTCAGCGCATATGTCACAATACGTTACAATAGTAAAACATTTTGCAGATAATGCATACTATTCAAGAAGGGCTTCAAGCCCTTTTTTTATTTTTAATCCTCTGATAGAATCAATTACGGAAAACGAAATCGTTTTCAACATCGGCCGAATGAAATAAGAAGAGGAGAAACAAAATGGAAGCAATTCAAAGCTTTATGGAACGTTACTTCGTACCATTAGCTGCAAAAATCAATGGTCAGCGCCATGTGGCAGCCGTGCGTGATGCGTTCACTTTATCATTCCCACTCACAATGGGTGGTTCAATGGTTTTACTTATTAACTATGTATTATTAGATCCTACAGGATTCATCGCAAAATTACTTCACTTAGGTGATTTAATTCCAAACTTAGCTCAGTATCAGGCTGTTTTAAGTTCTGTTATCAATGGTACAACTAATATCTTATCAATCATCATCGCATTCTTAGTGGCTTATCAGTTAGCTCAGGAAATGGGTGGAGATAAAGTATTATGTGGTATTACATCTCTTTCATCTTTCTTTATTCTTTATCCTGCTGCTCAGGCATTTGCAGGTAAGAATGCAGGAACTGGTTTAACAACTACTTACTTTGGTGCACAGGGATTATTCGTTGCATTATTAGTAGGTCTATTAACTACAGAATTATTAACTCGTTTTGGTAGAAATGAAAAGTTAAGAATCAAGATGCCAGAAATGGTACCTCCTGCAGTAGCACAGTCATTTAATTTATTAATCCCAATGATGTTAGTACTTGCCATCATGGGTGTATTAAACTACTTATTCTCAATGATTACTCCTGAAGGTATTCAGGTTGTTGTTTATAACGCTATCCAGGCTCCATTAACATCTCTTGGAAGCTCTATGGGTACAATCATCGTATTCGTATTAGTACAGCAGATGTTATGGATTGTAGGTATCCATGGTCCTAACACTTTAAGTGCATTACGTTCAGTGATCTTCACAGAACAGGGAAACGCAAACTTAGCTTATGTTGCAGCTCATGGTTCTGCATGGGGTGCACCTTACCCAGTTAACTGGGGTTCAATCAACGATGCATTTGGTAATGGTGGAGGATCAGGTGCTACACTTGGTTTAATTGCCGCTATGTTTATCGTAGGTAGAAAGAATAAAGGTGAATATTCTATTTGTAAGATGTCATTAGTTCCAGGACTATTCAACATCAACGAACCAATCATGTTCGGTTTACCAATCGTTATGAACCCAATGTATGTTATTCCATTTATCTTAGCACCAATCGTATGTAACCTTATTGGTTATTTCTGTGTATGTGTGATTAAGATCATCCCACCAGTTGCTTATCAAGTTGCTTGGACAACTCCAGGATTCTTAACACCATTCTTAGGATCAGGTGCTAACAACATTATGGCATTAGTTATAGGTATTCTTTGCTTTGTCGTAAGTACTTTAATTTACTTACCATTCGTTGCAGCAAGCACAAGAGCCGCTATCAAGAAAGAAGCAGAAGAAGCAGGAGAAAACAATGCGTAAAGACTTCTTATGGGGTGGAGCAGTTGCTGCACATCAGGTAGAAGGTGGATTTAATGAAGGTGGTAAAGGACCAAATGTCTCAGATATGATGACAGTTGGTTCTGCCACTACTCGTAGAAAGATCACTAAAACAATTGAACCTGATCAGTTCTACCCAAATCATACAGCGATTGATTTCTATCACCACTATAAGGAAGATATCGCTTTATTTAAAGAAATGGGATTTAAATGTTTTAGAACATCTATTTCCTGGGCAAGAATCTTCCCAATGGGAGATGAAGAAACACCAAATGAAGAAGGCTTAAAGTTCTATGATGATATGTTTGATGAACTATTAAAGAATGGTATTCAGCCAGTCATCACATTATCACACTTTGAAATGCCTTATCATTTAGTTGAAAAATATGGTGGATGGAGAAACAGAAAGATGATTACATTCTTTGTAAGATTCGCAAAAGTATGTTTCGAAAGATACCACAATAAAGTTAAATACTGGATGACTTTCAATGAAATCAACAACCAGGCGAACTATGAAGCAGACGTAGCTGTATTTACTAACTCAGGTATTATATTTGAAGAAGGTGAAGACAAAGAACGTACTGTTTATCAGGCAGCACATTATGAACTTGTTGCAAGTGCGATGGCTATTAAAGAAGGACATGCTATTGATCCTTCTATGATGATCGGCTGCATGATTGCGATGACACCTATTTATCCTTACTCATGTAATCCAGATGATATGTTGAAGGCAGTAGGTGCAAATCATAAGCGTTTCTGGTATATGGATGTTCATGCAAGAGGACGTTATCCAGGTTATATGAAATCTTTCTTTGAAAGAAAGAACTTCAATCTAGATATTACTGAAGAAGACTTAGCTGTTCTTCCTCAGGGTACAGTAGATTATATTGGATTTAGTTATTATATGTCATTTGCGGTTAAGGGTGATGGAGATGTCAACCTTGACTATAATGAAGAAACAGATTTATGTGATAACCCATATATTTCTAAGACTGAATGGGGATGGCCAATTGATGCGAAAGGTTTAAGATATAGCTTAAACTGGATGTATGACCGTTATAACCTTCCTCTATTTATTGTAGAAAATGGCTTCGGTGCAGTGGACCAGATGGTAGATGGAAAAGTACATGACCAGTACCGTATTGATTACCTTAAAGCGCATATCGAAGAAATGAAGAAGGCAGTAGATATTGATGGTGTAGACTTATTAGGTTATACTGTTTGGGGATGTATTGACTGTGTTAGCTTTGGTACGGGTGAAATGAAGAAACGTTACGGTTTCATTTATGTAGATAAAGATAATGCAGGTCATGGAACACTTGCAAGAAGCAAGAAGGATTCCTTTGATTGGTATAAGAAAGTAATAGAAAGTAACGGAGAAAAATTATGAAAAAATACTTAGTTCTAGATGTTGGTGGTAGTGCTATTAAATATGCAGTAATGGATGCAGAAAAGAATATATATGAAAGAGGTAAGGTACCTACTCCCTTAGATTGCCTTGATTCATTTGTGAATAGCGTTGAATCTCTATATAATACATATTCTGATGTATCTGGTATTGCGATGAGTATGCCAGGAAGAATTGATCCTAATAAGGGTTATTGTTACACTGGTGGTGCTTTAACTTATAATCATGATATAAATATGGCAGAATTACTATCTGAGCGTTGTGGTGTAAGAGTCACAATTGGTAATGATGCAAAATGTGCCGCTAATGCAGAACTAGGTTTTGGTAGTCTTCAGGATATTCAGGACGGCGCTGTAGTGATTCTTGGCACAGCTATTGGTGGTGCTTTAATTAAGGATCATAAGGTACTAAGCGGATGTAGATTTGGTGCAGGTGAATTTTCTAATATTATCACTGATTACCATAAGCCATATGATGGTGATACATCTTGGTATGCAAGTAATGGAATCAATGGATTATTATTACATATCCAGGAAGCATTAGAAACAGAAGAACACTATACTGGTGAAGAAATCTTTGAAATGGCAAATAATGGAAATGAAGCTGTCTTAAAAGGATTAAATCAGTTCTGTTTAGAAACTGCAGTACAGATTTACAATATCAATCAGATCTTTGATTGTGAAAAAGTAGCCATTGGCGGAGGTATTAGTGCACAGCCATTACTATTAGAACTTATCAAAAAGAACTTTGATGAAATCTATAATTCATGTTATGCAAGCACATTACCACCAGAAATCGTAGTTTGTGAATATCGTAATGATGCGAACTTAATCGGTGCTTTATATCAGCACTTAAATTAATAAAGGAGGATGATAAGATGTGGAATAAATTAAGAAATGAACCTGTGAATAAAACAGGTTATATCAAACGTATAATCGCTTATGGTATTGATTGGTATTTAGGAAGTGTCTTATCATCACTTCCTCTTATTTTGTTGTATATGTCTCTTCATAAGGATGCTGTCTATATTCCTCAGCAGTTATCTATATTTAAGGGATATTATCAAGTACTTGCAGGTGTTCTTTCACTCTCAGTTGCATTTGTGTACTATGTCGTATTACCTATAATCTGGAAAGGACAGACTTTAGGTAAAAAACTATTAGGATTAAAGATTGTGAATGACAACTATCAAGAAGTGAATGTGAAACAACTGATCATCAGACAGGTTATTATGATCTTCTTAGTAGAAGGAAGTATTTATACATGCAGTAATATGTTTCATCAGTTAGTCAATGTATTAACTGGATACAATATTGCCTCTATCTGGAATAAAGTAGGACTCGTTATTACTATATTATCTGGGATACTTGTGATTATCTTAAAGTCTAAGAAATCATTACATGATATTGTCTCACATACACTTGTTGTAGACATTAAGTCAGAAGACTATAAGAATATGTTGTTGAGTATTGAAAAGAAAAATAAGAAACAGAATAAGAAAATGAAAAAGAGATTTGCATAAAGTATGATAAAATACCTTTTGGAGGTATTTTATGGTTACGGTAGATCAAATGAATCAATTAAGTGATTTAGAATTAGATATTTACAACTACATCATTTCTCATCGTCATGAAGTGATTCATATGAAACTTAAAGATTTATCTACAGATCTTCATGTATCTTCTTCTATGATTACAAGAGTAGCTAAAAAACTTGGTTATGAAGGATTCTTAGAATGGAAAGCAGAAATGAAACTGGATCAGGAAGATAAACCTATACAAAATAAACGTGCTTTAAATTATATTCTCGATTATTTTAATCGAGTAGACAATAAAGAGTTTGATGATCTTATTCATCAAGCGGCTGAAATAATTGTGAACAGTCACGAGGTGATCTGTTCTGGCATTGGCCTAAGTGATGCGATTGCGAAATTTGCGGCTTCTTTATTTAATCGTAAGGGAAAACGTACAATGTATAGTGGAGACTTCAGTAGCCGTTTTAGGGGGATGTATGATCAAAATGACTGTGCTCTTTTCTTCACAGTTTCAGGAGAAACAAGAGAAATCATTGATCGTATCAAAGACTTAAAAAAATATGATATTAAGATTATTGTGATTACCAATAGTGCCTCTTCAACAGCTGCAAAGATGTCTGATTTAGCTCTTACGTATTATATGCCAAGTACTAAAAATGGTGACTTTTATAGTTCAGCAACACAGGTACCTGTTCTCTATATTATTGAGTCTATTGCGAATCTGTTTATAGAATATGGAATTTACTAAAGAATGCTTGAAAGGCATTCTTTTATTTGTTTAAATGTTCTATGATATGAGAAGAAAGAGGGACGCTATGAGGGAAAATCTAGAAAAGTACGGCGAAGTTATTGCCGGAAGTATCTTATTATCTTTAGGAATCTGGTTGTTCGTAACACCTAATGGCTTGAACTTTGGAGGCGTTATTGGAACATCACAGATTATTGAAGTTTTTGTAAGAAAACTTCTACCAATTCCTAAATCAATGAATATTGTAGGGATTATCAACTTCATGATTAATATTCCATTATTTGTAATGGGATATAGAATCTTGAACAGAGAATTCTGTATCAAAACTGCTATGAGTGTTATTGTACAGACTATTACCTTATCTGTTCTGCCAAACCAGACACATGCTATTATGCCTGATATGTTATCTAACTGTATTTTTGGGGCTATTATGTGTGGCGTTGGTGTAGGACTTGCCCTAAAAGGTAGTGGTAGTACAGGTGGTATTGATATTGCCGGTGTATGCTTATCTAAGACTAATCCAGGATTCTCAGTAGGTAAGTTATCAACTATTGTGAATGCTGTTATTTTAACTTGTTGTGCATTCATCTTTGATTTGCAGACAACACTTTATTCTATTATCTTTGTGTTTGTATTGTATTTTATTAGTGATCGTATTCACTATCAGAACATCAATGTGATAGCATTAATCTTCACCAAAGAAAAAGATATGAAGAATGTGATTATGGAAAAGACTGGCAGAGGTGTAACTTACTGGATGGGTAAGGGTGCTTATACAGAAAATGATCAATATATTCTTTATTGTGCAATCAATAAATATGAAATGAAAACATTTAAGAAACTTGTTCATGATATTGATCCGCAGGCATTTGTGACTATTAGTGAGGATTCAGAAATCCTTGGTGGATTTGAAAAACGTCTATAGACAATTTACTTGAAGTAGGCTTATAAATTGACCTTGACAACATCTTTATTTATTGTCTATAATACTTGAGTAAAAGCGATGAACAGAAGAGTAGTATCAATGGAACGCAGAGAGAATTCCTGGCTGGTGTAAAGGAATGGGAAAGTTGATACGAATAAAGACTGGGAGCTGTATTTTGGATCTAACGTGATAAAATAACGTGTTGCCGCGTTAAGGCTTAATGAGGTCAACTTATGTAGATGAATAAGGGTGATACCACGGTTAACTCTCGTCCCTAGCGGATGAGAGTTTTTATATTCTAAAGAAG
>NZ_DAWDDM010000022.1:6224-13938 GCF_052354645.1 Catenibacterium sp. | reverse complement strand
CAAAATAACTTTCGGGAAAGATATTGATAATAGGATCAATATCAGGATTGATCAGCCAGTAGTTATTGTTGAAACGAATATGCTGCATCATAGTAAATGCCCCGTCAAAATCAACATAGGCTGTTCCACCTACAATAAATACGAGTCCTAAAGTAGTGAATCCTGCCCATTTAAAAGGTCTATAATCATTCTCTTTGACTGTAGAGTAGATGAGATAAATAGTTCCAATCAGTACCACTAACCCAATTACTTCTAAACGATTCATTAATACCTTCACTTCATAAAAATGAAAAGCTGTATTTTTAGTCATAGGAAAAGCAGGAGTAGAAAGTGCTTTATGTGAGAATAGACTTAAATAGTGAATAATTGTCATATAACTTTCTCTTACTATCTTTTCACTTACCCCAATATTAGAGGCAATTAGTGAAGAAGGATAGAGTACAGGTACAAATGTGACTAAGAGAATAGCACAATCAATAATCAAAAAAGTCAAACATACAGTTAAAAGAATACTTTTAAATTTCTTCATTGTATAAGAAATCTTCTCCCTTTTGAACCTCTACTGTAGATAAATCAGGATAACCCTGTTGTCTTAATGCTTCATAAACACCAATGGCTACAGTATTAGATAAGTTCAAACTACGTGAATCTCCATACATAGGAATACGTACACAATCATCAATATACTTCTTTAAGATATCATGAGGAATACCATCATGCTCATGACCAAAGAAAAGATAATGTTCACCTTCCTGTTTAAAATCATCTTCACTATAAACTTTCTTAGAATAACGTGTAAAGAAATGATAAATACCAGGATTCTCTTTTTCAAACTCTTCAAAGTTTTCATACACTTTAAAAGTGAGGTGATCAAAATAATCCATAACCGCTCTTTTCATTCTTGGATCATTTAACTTAAACCCTGTCGGTTTAATAATATGTAAAGGTGTATGTGTCGCTGCACATGTTCTCATAATATTACCTGTATTTTGTGGAATCGCAGGATGTACTAATACAACATGATTCATTACTTATGTGCCTCCTCTAAATAATCATATAAAGCCTTTAATGCCTTTGCACGATGAGAGACTTTATTCTTTTCTTCCATAGTCATCACTGCAGAAGTCTTCTTTAATGGTGGATAATAGAAAATAGGATCATAACCAAAGCCATTTTCACCATCAATACAATCGTTTATTTTTCCTTCAAAAGTACCTAAGAAAGTCTTTGTTTCTTCATCAGGAATAGCCAAAGCCATCGCACATACGAAACGTGCTGTCTTATCTTCTTTATCTTTTACAGCATCAATAATCCACTGATTCTTAATATCATAACTTGTATCTTCACCCATAAAACGAGAAGAATAAATACCAGGCTGTTTATCTAATGCATCTACTTCTAAACCAGAATCATCTGCAAGAGTAGGCATATGAATCATATTCATTACTGTTTCAGCCTTAATCACTGCATTTTCAGTAAAAGTAGTCCCTGTTTCTTCAATATCAGGATTATAACCTAATACATCTTTAATAGACTTTACTTCAATACCTAACTTTTCCAACATTGCAGAAATCTCTTTAAGTTTCCCTTTGTTTGTTGTTGCAACTACGATTTCTTTCATTCGCTTTCCTCCATTCCTAACGCTACTTTGACTTCATGGATAGGCATATCCTTTCCTGTCCAAAACTTAAAAGAACATGCACCCTGATAGACAATCATACGTTCTCCATTCATATAATCAAGACCTTTTTGTCTTGCATAACTTAATAGCTTTGTTTCCTTAGGGTTATAAATAATATCAGCTACTTTTAAACCATCAGGTAACATATCAGCACTCTCAATAATACATCCTTCAGGATGAGGTGCCATACCAACACTTGTTGTATTGACTAATAGATAAGTATCCTTTAAATCTTCCTTAATACTTTCCTGATCAATTTTCTTTAAAGTAATAGGGCAGTCTAATTTCTCATTAAGTTCTTTAATAAATGGTTTATCAGAACGATTATAAACCACAATTTCCTTAGCACCCGCTAATGCAAGAGAAATAATAATTGCACTTGCTGCACCACCAGCACCAAGCACTATAATCTTATGTTTCGCAATACCCCATCCTTTATCTCGGCAGGCCATCACAAAACCTTCTCCATCAGTAATATGACCAATGAGTTTACCATTCTCATTCTTTACCGTATTGATACTCTTCGCAAGTCTTGCCTGTGTTGTGAGTTCATCCATATATTTCATCATATCCTGTTTATAAGGCATAGAAATATTGTATCCCTTAATAGGTAATGTCTTAACAGACGTAATATAATCATCTAACTGATCTTTAGTCACTTCAAATGCAAGATAAACATCATTAATACCTAATGTTTGAAATGCAGTATTATGCATCATTGGTGAAAAAGAATGTTTAATAGGATTTGCGACAACCCCATATAAACCTGTATATCCAGTAATTGTATTTTTCATAACGGTCTCCTTTTGTCTTGTATTATACATCATTTTCTCGATATGTGTGACTGTTCTTATAATATTTAGTACAATGGATTTTAGAGGTGAAAAGTATGATCAAGAAATTAATTATTAATGCTGATGATTTCGGTATGTGTGAAGGAAACTCCCTAGGTATCCTACTTGCACACGAGCAGGGACTTGTAAGTTCCACTACAGTGATGATGAATATGCCATATGCTTTATGGGCCCTAGACAAGGCGAAGGCTTATCCTGATCTAGGAATTGGTGTTCATTTAACTTTAACTGCTGGTAAACCATTATTACCTGGCAAGAAAAGCTATACAGATGAAGAGGGGAACTTCTTAAGACCAAGTGCCTATGAAGATGAATTCCCAGATGGAGAACCAGATGAAGTGTATGAAGAATGGAAAGCATAGATTGAAGCTTTTATCGCACACACAGGACATCTTCCTACACATCTAGATTCTCATCATTATGTCCATATGGAACATAGACAATTAGAAGTCATCAAGCGTCTTGCCAAGGAATATAACCTTCCTATCAGACAAACAAGATATGTGGATGAAAACTACTTCCCAGCACGTTGTGAATTCTACAAAGATGGTGTAAGTTTTGAAACGTTCAAAGAAATCTGTTCAACAGAGGGCTATGATACAGTAGAACTTGTTTGTCATCCTGCTTTAGTTGATGAAAGACTCATGAACGTATCTAGCTACAATATGAATCGTATCAAGGAATTAGAATTACTTAAGAGTGATGAATTCAAACAGTTCATCAAGGATCACGATATTCAGATCATAACTTACGCAGACATAAAAAATAATTAGGTATTTTTAAATAATAGTAGTAGAATGAGAAAAAAGTGAATGGAGTGACATATATGAGATACGCAGATAAGATGAATTACGTAAAAAAATCAGCCATTAGAAGTGTCATGGCTGATGCAAGTGAGAATGGTACGGTAGAGTATATTAGTTTTGCGAGTGGATTCCCTGATCCAGAAGCTATTCCACAGGAAAAGCTAGAAGAAGTAGGACATAAGATTCTTCAAGAAAAGACTTATGAAGTTTTGCAGTATGGCTCTGCCCAGGGTTATACAGGTTTAATAGAATCTTCTAAGTCATTCATTAATAAGCATGAATGTATATGCACAAGTGATGATGATATTATTATTACAACAGGATCACAGCAGGGATTAGATCTTGTGTCTAAGATATTCTGCGATGAAGGAGATTATGTTGTAGTAGAGAACCCAAGCTATTTAGGTGCTTTAAACTCATTTAAATGTAATGGGGCAAAGCTGCTTGGTGTTTCTTTAGAAGAAGATGGTGTAAATCTAAAAGAACTAGAAGAAGCCTTTAAAAAAGGACCAAAGGTATTCTATACAATTCCTAACTTCCAGAATCCTACCGGAGTCACAACATCTCTAGAAAAAAGAAAAGAAATCTATAACCTTGCAGTAAAGTATGATGTAGTTATTCTAGAAGATAACCCTTATGGTTATTTACGTATTACAGGAGAAGAAGTCCCTTCTATTAAATCTTTAGATCAAGACCATCGTGTTGTTTATGCAGCCAGTCTTTCTAAGATTATCTCACCAGGTATGCGTACAGGAATCATCTGTGCAAGTAAAGATATTATCTCTAAGCTCTTTATGGCTAAACAATCAGGAGATAACCATACAAACAATCTTTCACAATATATGATGGATGCTTTCTTGAGAGAAACAGATATGGATGCACATATTAAACATTTGCAGTCTCTTTATGGAAAGAAATGTAATTTCATGTTAGAGATGATCAAGAAGTATTTCCATCCTTCTATTCATGTCATTGAACCAGAAGGTGGTATGTTTATATGGTTTGATTTACCTGATGGAGTCAGTATGCCAGAATTCGTTCAGGCTTCTATTAAGAAGCATGTAGCCATCGTACCAGGTAATGAATTCATGGTAGATAGTACTAAGCCGTGTCAATCTATTCGTATGAACTTCTCAGCTGCTTCTATGGAGAATATCGAAAAAGGTATTCAGATTTTAGGAGAACTAACATATCAATTCTGTAAGTAATAAAAAAAGCCATTTCTGGCTTTTTTTTAATACATGCCACCTTGTGGCATAACAGGCTGTTGTGGTTCTTCCTTTTTAGGAAGTTCTGCTACACCTGCTTCAGTTGTTAAGAACAAGGCTGAAATACTAGCGGCATTTAATAGTGCGCTACGAGTGACCTTAGTTGGATCAATAATGCCTGCTTCAAACATATTAACCCAGTCACCTGTCTTTGCATCAAATCCAAAGTCCTTTTCAGCAGTCTTTTGGATAGATACAATTTCTTCTTCATCATAACCAGCATTGATTGCAATCTGAGTAAGAGGCGCAAATAAAGAATTCATGACTACGTTAATACCCTTCTGGATATCTACATTCGTATCTCTGACCTGATTCTTTAATTCTTCATAGGCTTCTACTAACGCAGCACCACCACCAACAACGATACCTTCATCTACAGCGGCCTTAGTCGCATTAAGAGCATCTTCAATTCTTAATTTCTTTTCTTTTAATTCTGCTTCAGTTGTAGCACCGACTTTAATTGTTGCAACACCGTTAGATAATTTACCAATACGTTCTTTTAGAGTCTTCTTTTCATAATCACTCTTAGTATGAGTTAATTGTGTCTTTAATTCTTCAACACGTTTATTCACTGCTTCACTTGAACTATGACCAATAAGAGTAGTATTGTCTTTCTTTACAATCACTTTCTTGATTGTACCAAGATCTTCAATAGTTAAATCAGAAAGCTTCATATTAAGGTCTTTGTTGTAGAATTTAGCACCAGTTAATACTGCAATATCCTCCAACATTTCTTTCTGTTTATCACCAAATCCTGGAGCCTTAGTTGCTACGACATTAAAGGCACCTCTTAACTTATTCAATACAAGAGATGAAATAGCTTCATTCTCATAATCTTCAGCAATAAGTAGTAATGGTTTATTAGCCTTTAATACCTGTTCAAGTACTGGAAGGATTTCCTGTAAATTAGTAATTTTCTGATTAGTGACTAAGATGAGTGGGTTATCCATTTCTACTTCCATCTTATCTGTATCACTTACAAAATAAGGAGATACATAACCCTTATCATACTGCATACCTTCATTGACTTCTAATTCATCATCAAAACTATTAGATTCATCTACGTTGATAATACCATCTCTACCAACTTTTTCCATTGCCTGAGCAATCAATTCACCAATATGACTATTAGAAGAAGAAATAGTTGCAACAGAGGCAATATCCCTGCTTGTTTCTACCTTATGAGAATTTTTTAATAATACTTCTGCCACTGCTTTAGAAGCTCTTTCAATACCTTCTCTCATAAGTACAGGGTTTGCACCTTTTTCAACCTGCTTCATACCATTCACAATCATATCTCTTGCAAGAATTGTAGCAGTTGTTGTACCATCACCTGCAATATCATTTGTATTATTGGCTACTTCATATACAAGTTTTGCACCCATATTTTCAAAATGATCTTCTAATTCTATTTCCTTGGCAATAGAAACACCATCATTCGTAATTAAAGGAGAACCATAACTCTTCTCTAATACTACATTTCTACCTTTAGGACCAAGTGTGACACTCACTGCATCAGCAAGAGTATTCACACCCTTCAACATTGATTGACGTGCATCACTAGAAAAACGTATTTCTTTACTCATCGTTCATTCCTCCTATTCAATACATGCGAGAACATCTTTCTCGTCTATCACAATATATTCAACACCATCAAGTTTAACTTTTGTACCAGAGTATTCCTTGAATACAACACGATCTTTTTCTTTTAAATCATTTTCACATTGTGGACCTACTGCCACAACTTCTCCAACAGTAGGAAGACTCTTTGTTTCAGTAGTGAGAATAATACCACTAGCTGTCTTATTTTCTACTTCTTCTTTCTTTAATACGATATTCTTATTTAAAGGTTTTAACATAATTATTCCTCCTTATTAGCACTCTCTTTATCTGATTGCTAAGAGTATTATAGTTCTTATTAGCATATTGTCAAGGAGAGTGCTAATTCATTTTTAGACAGATTGAATAAAAGTGCACAAAAAAGCCACTCCTAAGAGTGACTTAATCGTCTTTTCGTTTTGTATCCTTCGCAACGATAAATGTGATCATACCAAGTGTTAATCCAAAATAGAAAGAGAAGAAACGCCATAAGAACATAGAACTAGAAGCATTAGCTCTTCCTAAGAAACCAAATAAGATCATATAACATCCTTCACTACCACCTGATGCACCAGGAATAGGGAGGAATGTATTAATTAAATTAATAATAGAAGCCAGTCCTAAGAACTGTACAAATAGGGTAACTGGTACTTTTATTCCTAAAGCAAGACACGAAAAGAATGGCGTAGAGTAGATAATAGTAAGTTTCACAATATTACATAATACTGTCTGTAATAAAGCTTTTTTATTTTTCTGTAATACATTCATCTGTTCTCTAAATTCACCAAAGTAATTCTGAATTCTAAAGCATGTTGATTCATAATCTTTTATAAGTGGTGTTTTAGAAAGGAGATAGACTACTTTATCTACTATAAAGTTCTGGAACTTCTTGCTCTTAGCACCTGCAAATAATAGAAGAGTGACAACTGCATTAATAAGAAATCCAACGGCTGCCATAGAAGATACACCTACACCTTTATCTAAGAAGTAGGCTGAATCCACAATCATAATCACTGCAGTAAAGCCCATGATCACTATTTGATAACTAATAAAGCACATGAGTAAGATACTTGTAGAAATGGCAGGGGAAATCCCCTGGTTATTAAATACAAACACCTGGGCGAACTGTCCTCCTGAAGAAGAAGGAGTTAAACCACTAAACAAAGTACCTACAAGTCCATTCACAAAACCTTCTTTAAGAGTAAAGTCTTTCTTATAAAAACGCGCAAAGATCATTGTAGCGAGTCCATCAAATACATAATATATAAACATAATAAAACATAAGATGAATAGCCAAAAAGGATGCGCTGTAGTAATTGTTTTAAATACAGTAGAGACTTCAGAACCTACTGATAAGTATAAAGATATACCACTAATCACAAGAATTAATGCAATATTCAAGATATAGCTCTTCTTTGTTTTCATGGGAATCACCTCATTTCCCTATCTCTATTTTACCAATCTTATTCCTTATATGAAAGTAAAAGAAAAGAGTAAGGATTAAAA
>NZ_DAWDDM010000022.1:0-6214 GCF_052354645.1 Catenibacterium sp. | reverse complement strand
ATCATAATAATCTCATTTTCACATAATACTTTAAAATGATAGTTATGACGTGGTGCTATACCATTACTTACAATTAGTTCAGAACCATTTTCTGTATAACTTCCATGATTATAAGTAGTCGCATTATTACACTTTACAAGTGGACCAATACCAGGGAACCAGATAGTCCCACCATTACTATGTCCAGATAACTGTAAATGTGTATGTCCTTTATTTTGACTAAAACTATCAGGATAATGACTTAAAGTTAAGACAAACCCGTCAGAAGCAGGTATTTCTTCCTGACTATTAATAGATTGTCCATAAAGGGTAAAAGAACTATTACGATAATGAATGGTACGAGCACTGTTATTAAGTACTTCAAATCCACCTTCATTAAGGATATTAGTCACTTCCTCAGCATGTGCATGATCTTCATCACCAAGTACTGCAAACTTACCATAATCTGGTTGAAGTTTCTTTAAGATTTTCTGTACTCTAGCATCTTGAATAGGTTTACTTTCATACAGATCACCAGTAAAAACAACCATATCATAGCTTTGATCTTCAATCTCATCGACAATCTGTTCAAAACGATCAATATCTTTGGATGTAGTAATATGTATATCGGATAAATCTACAATCTTAAAGTTTTTAAAACCATCAGGTAATAATCCATTACTATAAGTCATTCTTGTAAAAGAATAATGTGTTCTAGAAAAGAGACATGTATAACCACCAAACAACACCAATGCGAAAACAATAATTGCAAGAATACTAGTACGAATAATTTTCTTTTTCTTCATTATTTCTTATTCATGATGACAGGAATAATCATCGGTCTTCTCTTTGTCTTAGTATAGAAATAAGATGTTAATGTTTCTCTGATTGTATTCTTAATTTCACCAAATGTTGTTTTTTCCTGCAATAAAGCACGTAGCTTACGATCTACAGCCATTTCTGCTCCATAAATCATAGGTTTACTATCTTTCATATAAACAAATCCACGGCTCATAATAACTGGTTTATGAAGTAAAATACCTGCATGAGAATCCATACTAATAAGTACTGCAACCATGCCATCTTCACTTAAAATCTGACGGTCATGTAATACCGCTGTAGATAAACCTGTTAAATCATTACCATCTACATAAATATCATCTGCATGTACGCTTCTTGTCTGGAATATCTCATGATCCTTTAAGCATAAACAATCCCCATTACTTAATACAAATGCATGATCAGGCTTTCCACCTACTTCTTCATATAATTTTTTATGTATACAAAGCATTTTATGTTCACCATGAACTGGGAAGAAGTATTTAGGCTTAGTAAGAAGCATCATGAGCTTCTGTTCTTCTTGGGAAGCATGTCCAGAAGTATGAAGGTTACTGATCATAGAGTTTTCTAGAACTCTTGCTCCAGAACGATATAACTTATTAATTAAACGTGATACAGAAGATTGGTTACCAGGAATAGGGTTAGATGAGAATAATACAGTATCACCAGGTTTAATCTTAATCTGACGATGTGTACCATTCGCAATTCTATTTAATGCAGCAAGTGCCTCACCCTGAGATCCAGTACATAGAATTAGTATTTCATTATCAGGAAGATGTTTTGCTTCATCATTCTTAATAAAGAAACGATCAGGACACTTGATATAACCCATCTTTCTTGCAACATCAATATTGTTGACCATTGAACGTCCATATACAAGAATCTTACGATTAAACTTAACAGCAGCTTCTACAATCTGCTGTACTCTATGTATATTAGATGCGAATGTTGCAACAATAATACGTCCTTCAGTCTTTCTGAATTCTTCCTGTACCTGTCCTGCAACAGTCTTTTCACTAATAGAGAATGTAGGTACTTCTGCGTTCGTACTATCACTCATTAATAAATCGACACCTGTTTCACCTAAGAAACTCATAATCTGATAATCAGCAGGATTAGCAACTGGAGATAAATCAAACTTAAAGTCTCCTGTTTCTACAATACGACCATCAGGTGTATTCACAATAATCCCCATAGATTCAGGAATAGAGTGGTTTGTATTAAAGAAACCAATATTAAAATATTTAGTTTTGATAGAACTTTCATGGTTAATAGGAATCATCTTAGTTACATGTGTAAGATGATGTTCCTCTAGTTTTCTTCTAATCATGGCACAAGCCAATGGAGAAGCATAAATAAATGGTATATTCACTAGTCTTAATAAGAAAGGAATACCCCCAATATGGTCTTCATGACCATGTGTAATAAATAATCCCTTGATCTTTTTATTATTCTTTCTTAAATAAGTATAATCTGGAATAACATAATCAATCCCAGGAAGACCTTCAGATGCAAATTTAACACCTGCATCAATAATAATCATTTCATCATTACATTCAATACAGTAAGTATTCTTACCAACCTCATTTAAACCGCCTAATGCGAATATCTTTGTTCCCTGTGTTTTAACATTATGATGTGTAGAAGGGAATCTTCTTTTAGAACGGTGAGGTTTGAATGTCTTTTTCTTCTCAGTATTATCGACTGACATAAACTACTATCCACCTCTTTCTCAAATAATGTAAATTCATTCATTAAAATAATAATATAAATAAAGTGAATAATCAATGTTGTAAGGGAATACATGAGAAATTAAAAAAAGATGTTCTATTGAACATCTTAATAAGAACCTTTCTTAAAAGCAGCTATTGCAAGTGAACCTGGACCGATATGACAAGCAACACTTAATGATAAACGGTCAAAGATGACCTCTTTATCAGGAAATGCTTCTTTGATCTGTTCAAGATAATCTAAAGCAGCTTCTTTATCATAAGAATAAACACATGCTACTTCATAATCATCACCCCAGCCACGATCACTAATATCCTGTTTTACCTGGTCAATCATCATCTTACGAGCTTTTTTCATAGTACGTGAGGTACCGTATTTATCTAATTTTTCACCCTGAATAGTAAGAATAGGCTTAATCTTCAATAAACCCGCAAGCGTTGCAGCAGCAGGGGATAAACGCCCACCTTTCTTTAAATATTCAAGTGTATCTACAGTAACATAGATAGTGGCATTCATCTTATTGTTCATAAGATAATCATAAATCTCTTTTGCACTATATCCCTTATCTGCCATTGCAAGGGCATCTAGGACATCTGCTTTTTGTGTTACAGAGATTCTTTGAGAATCCACAACAAATACTTTTCCTTTATACTGATCTTCATCCGCCATCATCATTGCTGTCTGACAGCTTCCAGATAAGCCACTGCTCATAGGTATATGAATGATAGCGTCATGTGTTTTTAATATTTCATCCCACTTCTTTGCGATAATACCAATAGTAGGCTGTGAAGTGAATACTTCTGCACCACTCATTAGTTTTTCATAGAAATGTTCTTGTGTTAAATTGATATCTTCTTCAAATTCTTTCCCATCTATAGTAAAAGGCATAGGAATACAATAGATACCTAATTCTTTTGCTTCTTTTTGTGTAATGCCAGAGTTACTATCTGTCATGATTGCAATTTTCATACAAGGACCTCCTTCAGTCAAACACAATTTTAACAATTTTGAGGAATAAATCAACATTTTCTTGACTAATCAAGGTAGACGAATTATTGTAAATGCACATGAAAGGAGTTACAAAAATGGTGAAAAAATACTTAGAAACACTTTATGGTATGGGAGAGAAAGCTCTTCAAGCCCTTATCATTATAGTTATTGGATATGTTGTATATAAGATTTTTGATAAGTTATTTACAAAATTTATAGAAAAGTCTTCCCAGGATGAAATTGTCTTAAACTTCTTTAAGACAATCATCAAGACAGTCTTTATTGTGATTATTGCGATTATGGCTTTATCACAGCTTGGTATTAATACAAGTTCTATTCTTGCTATCTTTACTGCAGCTTCTGCTGCTTTTGCACTTGCTATTAAAGACTCACTCGCAAGCTTCTTTGATGGTATTATCATCTTACTAGCAAAACCTTTTTCAAAAGGAGACTTAATTGAAGTTGTAGGTGTCACAGGAAGAATCCAGGAAATCTCTTTACTCTATACAAACCTACTTACTTTAGATAATAAGAAGATTGTCATTCCTAATTCACAGTTAGCACACTCAACATTAGTGAACTATTCAAGTGAAGAAATACGTCGTGTAGATTTAAACTTTGATGTTATTATGGGTAGTGATACAGAATTAGTTAAGAAGGTTATTATGGAAGAAGCCTTATCTAATCCTTATTGTCTCAATGATATTCCACCTTTTGTGAATATGACAGAATATAAGGATAGTGCATTAACCTTTACACTTAGAGTATGGGCAGCCACAGAAAACTATGAAACACTTAGATGTAGTTTACTTGAAAATATGAATAAGCGTTTCAACGAAGAAGGTATAGAACTTGCCTATACGACCTATGATATTCATCTAAGCAAATAAGTTGCGGAATATTCTTCAATCTGTTTAAATATAGGTGAGGTGAAGAATATGAAAATTGTAGATCAGAACGGTTTTAATGAAGCATTAAACAATAAGTATGTATTAGTAGACTTCTATGCAGACTGGTGTGGCCCTTGTAAGATGGTTGGTCCAGTATTAGAAGAATTAGATGCTGAAAATGATCAGTTAACAGTTGTTAAAGTCAATGTAGACAATGAACTTGATTTAGCATCTAAATACGGTGTACAGTCAATTCCAAACATGATTTTCTTTAAAGAAGGTAAGGCTGTTACACAGATCATTGGTTTCGCAAATAAGGATGCAATCCTTGATAAAATCAACCCATTTATGGACTAAGAGGCACCTGATTGGTGTCTTTTTTATATGCGTGATTTTTCTTTTTATGATAATAAATTAAGCGTAAAAAATATTAAAATTAGTCAATTTGTGGAAAAGACAAATAACTAAAATAGATTCATGAAATGCACAAAGATTTATACTAATGAATATTGACATGTATACACAAAGAGTGTAAGATGTTTCTCATGATAGTTGGATGCTATCATATAGATATATCCATTATGGAGGGGAAAATTATGAAAACAGTAAAGGTTTTAGTTGCTGCAAGTATGGCAGCAGCATTACTTGCTGGATGTGGAAGCAAAACTGATACAGATACTTTCAGATTTGCAAGTGAATTAGATATCCAGGGTATGGATTCTACAGTAGTTGATGATGGTATGTCATACAACGCAATCCATGCAATCACAGACGGCTTAACAGCAGTAAATGACAAAGGCAAGACAGTTCCAGCATTAGCTAAGAGCTGGGATGTAAGTGCTGATGGTAAGACTTACACTTTCCACTTAAAAGATGCTAAGTGGTCAAATGGTGATAAAGTCACTGCCAACGATTTCGTTTATTCTTGGAAGAGAATTATTAAGAATGCAGGTAACTATGCTTACATGTTAGGTGATGATGGTGCATCAGTTAAGAATGCGAGTCAGTTGATTGATCTAGGTCCTAAGGCAACTGATGAACAGATGAACACTTTAGGTGTTAAAGCAACTGATGATAAGACTTTAGTTGTTGAATTAAACAACAAGGTTCCATATTTCACAGATTTAATGGCTTTCCCATGCTACTTCCCACAGAACGAAAAGTTCGTTGAAAAATGTGGTAAGAACTATGGTACTAAACCAGAATACACATTATCTAATGGTGCTTATACAATGACTAAGTGGATCAAAGGTAACAAAGCAACATTCACTAAGAACGATAAGTACTATGATGCTAAAGCAGTTAAGACTAAGAACCTTGAAATGTTCCTAGTACAGGATCCTAAGACTGCTGCACAGAACTTTGACAATGGCAAAGTTGACTATGCAACAATCAACTCTACATTAGTAGATAAGTATAAAGGTAAAGATACTTTCACTACTTTCAATGAAGGTTTCTTATTCTACTTACAGTTGAACTTCAACAATAAGACAACTGCAAATAAGAATGTAAGAGAAGCATTATCTTATGCAATCAACAGAAAAGACTTATGCGAAAAAGTCTTAAAGGATGGTTCTAAAGAAGCAACTGGTTTTGTTCCATCACAGTTATCTACTAGCCCAGCTGGTAAAGACTTCCGTGATACTGCAGGTGATCTTGTAGGTTATGATACAAAGAAAGCACAGGAATACCTAGATGCAGCTAAGAAGGAATTAGGTACTGATACAATCACTTTTGATTTATTATATGGTACTGATGAATCACCCATGGATACAATGGCTGAA
>NZ_DAWDDM010000021.1:0-13987 GCF_052354645.1 Catenibacterium sp. | reverse complement strand
GTAGTCATATTCTAAAAGTGATATGATAGAAGTAGATAAAGGAGGAATTGAATATGAAATTTTATCGTTGTGAACATTGTGGTAACGTTATCACTCATTTTGTAGATTCTGGTGTACCAGTAGTTTGTTGTGGTGAACCTATGAAGGAATTAACACCAAATACAACTGATGCCGCAGTTGAAAAGCATGTTCCTGTAGTGAAAGTAGAAGATAATAAAGTAACAGTATCTGTAGGATCAGTAGAACATCCTATGACTGAAGCACACTACATCACATTAATTGTATTAGAAACTAAGAATGGTACTCAGTTCAAACAGTTAACACCTTCTGATAAGCCTGAAGCTGTATTCTATATTGGTGAAGGTGATGAAGTTGTAGCAGCTTATGACTACTGCAATCTTCATGGTTTATGGAAAGCATAATAAAAAGCAGAAATAAATTCTGCTTTCAGGGCTGTTCATTTGAACAGTCTTTTTTAATACTTTAATGCTTCTTCGATATCCTTAATTAAGTCATCTGGGTTTTCTAAACCAATAGATAAACGAATAAGTGTTGGATCAACACCTGCTTCTTTTAATTGTTCATCTGTCATCTGACGATGTGTATGACTTGCTGGATGTAGGATACAAGTCTTTGCATCAGCAACATGAGTCACAATGTTAATAAGCTGTAAGTGATCCATGAAAGTCACTGCTTCTTTCTTATCATCCTTTAAACCAAAGCACATAACACCACATGTACCATGAGGCATATACTTCTTAGCTGCTTCATGATATTTATCATCTTCTAGTCCTGGATAGTGAATCCAAGCAACTTTTGGATGATTCTTTAAGTATGTAGCGACTTTTAAGGCATTTTCACAATGTACACGCATACGTGCTGGTAATGATTCAATTCCAATATTTAATAAATAACTATTAAATGGTGAAGGAATAGATCCTAAATCACGCATTAACTGTGCAGTGGCTTTAGTAATATAAGCTGCTTTACCAAATCTCTTTGCATAAGTGATTCCATGATAACTATCATCTGGAGTAGTAAGTCCTGGGAACTTTTCTGCATGACTCATCCAGTCAAAGTTTCCACTATCAATAATAGCACCACCTACACCAGATGCATGCCCATCTAAATATTTAGTTGTAGAATGAGTTACAATATCTGCACCCCATTTAATAGGCTGACAATTCGCAGGTGTTGCAAATGTATTGTCTACAATTAAAGGGACACCATGTGCATGGGCAATAGATGCAAACTTTTCAATATCTAATACTTCCATTGTAGGGTTAGATAATGTTTCTCCAAACATACATTTAGTATTTTCTTTAAATGCCGCATTGATTTCTTCTACAGATGCATCCTGATTAATAAAGGTAACATCAACACCCATTTTCTTCATAGTTACTGAAAGTAGGTTATAACTACCTCCATAAATATTACCAGAAGCAACAACATGTCCTCCTGCTTCACAGATATTAAAAATCGCAAAGAAGTTAGCTGCCTGTCCTGAACTTGTCAACATACCAGCATAGCCACCTTCCATGCTTGTAAGTTTAGCTGCTACTGCATCATTTGTAGGGTTCTGTAAACGTGAATAGAAATAACCATCTTTTTCTAAATCAAATAACATACCCATTTCTTCACTTGAATCATATTTAAAAGTAGTACTTTCATAAATTGGTAACTGTCTAGGTTCTCCATTACCAGGCTTCCAGCCTTCATGGATTGCTTTTGTTTCTAATTCCATATAATCTCCTCCGTTTTTAAACATTATATACCATAAGGGTTGTAGGGAATTAAACTTTTTTTAAAAAATCTTAAGTAATTTCTAATTGTTTTAGGGAATAAGTATATAGAAGGAGGAATAAAAATATGAATGAAGTTAAATTACAAGGTCAGATTACATCTGATCCAGAAGTGAAAGAATCTAGAAATGGAATACTTAGAGGTTCTTTCTTACTTACTACGAAAGGAGGAACTGAAGATAGACCACGTTATGATTATATACGTTGTGTGATCTGGGATGAGAAAGCACAGTATGTTGTAGACCACTTTGAAAAGGGTCAGTCTGTGTCTATTGAAGGAAGTGTTAGAGGACGCTTCTATCCAAATCGTTCAGGAACAACTTCATATGCTATGGAAATTTATCCAGAACATATGGTATGTGAAGACTCTAACTATTCATTCTAGAACATGCATCAATGATGATTGAGTAATTCATGTTTGTACGTGTATAATGTATCTCGAAAGTGAGGGGTACATGATGAATAGAAAATACTTTTTCTTTGATATTGATGGAACTTTAGCTGTAGGTACACCAGGAGATCAGTATATTCCTGAATCAACACAATATGCTTTAAAACAGCTAGAAGCAGAGGGTCATTTTATTGCGATTGCGACAGGTAGAAGTTATGCTATGGCACATGATTATATGCATGAATTAGGTTTTCATAATATGATCAGTGATGGAGGGAATGGAATTACTATTGATGATCAGTTAAAAGGCATAGAACCATTGGATTACCAATTATGTCTTGATTTAATAGATGAATGTGAGAAGAAGGGTTTGATATGGGCTTTTTCTCCTGACAACAAAACAAGAAGACTTGCACCAGATGATCGTTTTTATGAGTTTACTCAGGATATTTATATGAAGACAGAAGTGGTAGAAGGTTTAGATCCACGTGATTATGATCAAATCTATAAGGTATATATTGCCTGCTTCAAGGGTGAAGAAGAAAAACTAGAATCTTTAAAGAAGTTACCTTGGTGTCGTTTTCACAAGGAATACTTGTTTGTAGAACCAGGAGATAAGAGCAAGGGTATTAAACGTATGGTGGAACATCTTGGTGGTGATGTTAAGGATGTTGTCGTATTTGGTGATGAAAAGAATGATTTGTCTATGTTTATTCCAGAGTGGACAAGTATTGCGATGGGTAATGGTATAGATGAATTAAAGAAGAAAGCAACCTATGTGACTACTGATGCCGACAAGGATGGTATCTACAATGCCTGTCTGCATTATGGATGGATCAAGGAAAGATATCTTCTAGCACTTGATATGGATGGTACACTTCTAAAGTCTGATAAGACAATTTCGCCAAATACATCAGCTTCTTTAAATGAAGCAAGTAATAGAGGACGGAGTATCTGTTTATGTACAGGAAGAGGGCTAGCAGAATTAAAAGACTATGAAGGTGAATTAGATTTCTGTGATTATGGAATCTTATTAAGTGGATGCTTGATCTATGATTTTAAGAATGATCAGCCATTAGAAGTTCATTCTTTTGATACAGATGTATTTACACAGATGATGGATGTTGTGAAGAAAGAGGATGTGATGTTGTATTTACTAGATTCGTCGCATTCTATTGCCTCTCAAAAAGATGTAGAGAATATGCCTTACTACAATATGGCTATTTATCAATCTATGTTTGAAAGCCGTGCATTTATTGTAGAGGATATTTATGAATATGCAGAAGTACATAAGGATGAAATCCTTAAGTTCTGTTTATATAATCCAAGTGTTGATGCAATGAATCAGCTTTTAAAGAAACTAGAAGTATTTCCAGTCAGCTGTGCTGTGGTAGAAGAAACAGCTATTGAAGTCACACCTTTAGGTATTACTAAAGGAGCAGGACTTGAATTCCTATCATCTTACTTAAATATCCCTATTGAAAATACAGTCATGATGGGAGATAGTGGAAATGATATTGAAGCATTCCAAAGTGCTGGTAAAGCAATTGCGATGGGGAATGCGACAGAAGAAATTAAGAAATTGGCTACTGAAATCACATTAGATAATGATCATGATGGAATAAAGGTAATTGTAGATAAATATCTTTTGTAAGTAGAGATGATTTCGTGTAGAATACCCCTTTGTAGGAGGGGAAAATCATGCGTTATAAAAATCATTTTTTACTACTACTTACAGCCTTCATCTGGGGCTGTGCCTTTGTAGCACAAAGTGCAGGTATGGATTATGTAGGACCATTTACTTTTACTGCCTTACGTAGTTATTTAGGTGGACTTGTTTTATTACCACTTATTTATTTCTTTGATCATACAATGAATTTCAAGGATAAGAAATTATGGGCAGGTGGAATTGCCTGCGGTATTGTATTAGGTCTAGCAAGTGCCCTGCAGCAGTTTGGTATTCAGTATACAACTGTAGGTAAAGCGGGATTTATTACAGCACTTTATATTATTGTTGTACCATTCTTTAGCTTATTTTTAGGGAAGAAGTTAAGTCCTAAGATTGGTATCTCTGTTGTCCTAGCAGTAATTGGTCTTTACTTATTATGTATGACAGGATCTCTTTCTTTAGGTAAAGGTGACTTATTAGTATGTGCATGTGCCTGTGTATTCGCATTACATATTCTTGTGATTGATCACTATTCACCTTTAGTAGATGGTGTAAAGATGAGCTGTATTCAGTTCTTCACATGTGCATTATTAAATACTATTCCTATGTTTCTATTTGAAGATGTATCTATGCATAATATCATGGCAGGATGTGCACCTATTCTCTATGCTGGATTATTATCAAGTGGAGCGGGTTATACATTACAGATTATTGGACAGAAGGGTATGAATCCTACAGTAGCTTCTATTTTGTTGAGTATGGAGTCTGTATTCTCAGTACTTGCAGGATGGATGATCTTAGGTCAGAGTCTTACAATTAAAGAAGGATTGGGCTGTGTACTTATGTTTATCGCGATTATTATTGCACAGTTACCAGACAAAAAAACCATTCAGAATTAAATTTCTGAATGGCTTTTTTTAGTTAAAAGCTTTTTTTCTTAGGATCATATAAGTAATAAGATGGGCTGCTGCAGTAACAACCCATGTTACTGGATATGATAAATAAATAGAATTAAGTGTATGGAAATATTGGAAGATAGTAAGAATCCACAGGACTCTTAGTCCACATGCACCTATTAAAGATACAATCATAGGAATAGTAGAATAACCTAAACCTCTTAATGAACCAACTATGACATCCATCCAGCCACATATGAAATAAGGGACACATATATATAATAATCTTTCATGACCATAGGCAATAGCTTGTACATCTGTTGTATAGATGCGAATGAGTTCATCCGCAAAGAAGTAGACAAGATTACCTAAAACAAGTCCTACAACCGTGACTATTCCAATACATAATGCTAGAACTCTATCGACTCTCTTTCTATCATTAATACCATAGTTCTGACTTGTGAAAGTGACACATGCCTGATAGATGGCATTCATAGACTGATAAACAAATCCTTCAAGTGATCCTGCTGCGGCATTACCTGCCATCGCAATAGAACCAAATGAGTTAATAGATGACTGAATCAGAATATTAGAAATAGAGAAGATAGCACCCTGTAATCCTGCAGGTAAACCAATTTTGAATATCTGAATCACTTTATCTTTATGAAACTTTAAAGCATGAATATCTAAATGAATGACAGTACTTGTTTTCATCAAGCAGTTAATAATAAGAATTGAAGAAACAAGTTCTGCCGTAAATGTTGCAAGTGCGACACCAGCTACATCCATCTTGAATATAATAACAAATATTAAGTTTAATATGACATTTACAACACCCGCTACAATAAGGAATATAAGTGGTCTTTTTGTATCACCAATAGCTCTTAGTATGGCAGCCCCAAAGTTATATAAAGCGACAAAGGGCATACTTACAAAATATATACGTAAATAGGTTGTTGCAAGATTGATGACATCATCAGGTGATCCCATCGCTTCTAGGATCATTCTTGCACCTGTTACACCAATAATCGCAAAGATCAAGCCAAAGACAATTGCGAGTAGTATGGCAGAGTGTACTGTTTCATGGGTATCTTTGTCTCTTTGTGAGGCAATAAAACGTGCAACTAGTACATTGACCCCAACGGATAAACCAATAAATAAACTCACTAATAGATTGACAACAGAAGATGTAGAACCTACTGCCGCAATAGAACGTGGCCCAGCAAACTGTCCTACCACAATAACGTCTGCTGCATTAAATAATAACTGCAAAACCCCTGAAAACATTAATGGTATAGAAAATATTAAGATCTTACCAAGTAATGGACCGTGCGTCATATCCATTTGATATTGATCTTTCTTCATGAAATCCCCTCCTCATGACTATAGTCTAACATAATAGAATTAAAGGTGTTGAGAAGTTTCAAAATGAGTAAATGAAAGTAACACTTTTTTTTTAGAGAACCATTCGTTATAATTGTTTTGGAAAGAGGGGAGTGAAAAAATGATATTTCACGAAGTTGAATTATCTCATACAAAAGAAATTATGGATTCATATGAAGTGAATCCTATTATTGCAAAATATGTAGAACATAGAGGCTTCACAAAAGAAGACTATGAAGCACTCAACACACCATTTTATTATAACTTTACAGATTTAGAGAATGGTGAAACAGCATTGAATCTCATTAAAGAAGCATGTGCTTCTAAGTCTAAGATTCATATTTGTATCATGAGTACAGAACTACATCATTTATTAGAAAGTGCAATGATTTTCCTAGGTGTCTTAATGGCTAAAGGGAAATCAGCTTTTGAATTCTTTGATGGTCCTCAGGATGATTTTGGTCCTGGTCTTCATATTATCTTAGGAAATCAGTTAGAAGTAAGAGATGGTGACAATGTATATCCATTAGTACCTGGTGGTCACTATAAGGATGAAGATGTTGCACAGAGTTTACTTGTATTACAGCTTATTAATACATTACTTGGTAAAGAAAATCAGTATTTAGCTTCTCTTGCAGGTATTGGTATTCAGGCTGAAGGAGTTCCTCTATGTAACTCTAACCGTTATCATTTAAAGAAGACTTTAGGTTTATTAAATGACTGTCGTTTTGATGCGATTGAGTTTGTTGCTTTAACACCTAAGACAAGACAGAAAAACAATATGCGTCAAAGAGAATTCAAGAAGATATATAATGAAAGTGTTATGTCTGGTTCTATCACAAATAAGATGGCACATTATCTTAGTTCCTTAAATAATGCGAAGAAGATGGTTAAGTACCTTATTTATGGCTGTCCTGGTACAGGTAAGTTCCGTTCTGTTGCACCTATTGCGGATGAAATCAATGCAGGATACTTTATTAGTGATGAATTCCACGATGATGATCGAGTAAGAGATGTGATTCCATTAGAAATTTCAGATTTATCTAAGACAAATATAGAAGAATACTTACAGGTATTATCACCATTTGGAAATGGGCAGGAAAAGACTCTTATCTCTATTGAAGGTCTAGTCATTCATGAAGCACCTGTAAAAGATTATTTTGATCATATCAAGTTAAGCTTCTTTATTCCTAATGTAGGTGGTATTGATACAATCATCTATAATCCAAACTATAAAATTAAGCAGTTTAAACAGGGTCAGAAAGTAAAGATTGTAGGTACATTATCTATTAATGACTTTACTAGCCTTATGACAATTAACGCAGTACAAGTAGACATTCTTGATTAAGAATGTCTTTTTTGATTGTGTAAAATATCTATATAGCACTTTGAAAATTAAAAAAAGCAAGCTTAATGGGGTTATATCATCCCCATTTTTGCTTGCATAATCTTATTTTCTTGAGATTATAGAATTTAAAATAACCTCATGCGGATTTTTTCTTAATCTCTATTTATATTTTTACTGCATGCAATAAGATAATGTCTGGCATTTGCACTCTTTACTTGTTTTGCACGTTGTAGTAAACATTCTTTTTTTAGTTCTTTATTGTCTATAAGCTCTAATAATTGTAAAGCTATTTGATATTGTGAATGAGACATACAATCTTTAATCTTCTCTAATAGCTTTTCTTCACCAATAAGATCTAATAAGACACTATTATATTCTTGATCACTAACAGGTAATAAATGGACAGGATCACCATCAAACCATCCTACATAACCTGTATAGACACTTTTGACTGCCCATTCTACAGTTCCATAATATTCCTGTAAGTAAGGTGAGTTCTTAAGTTCTTCTGGTAATGAAACAGTTTGTACTGTTTCATCTAGAGTAAGACCTTTATTAATACAGTCTAGGGTATTAAAGAGAATATATTCGATAGCTTCTTTGAACTGACCTACTTGGTTCTGGATTAATTCTTTGTTTAATAAAGGACGTGTATGACCTGGTAATAAAACATTTGCATCAAAAGAAAGAATAAGGTTTAAAGAATCAATCCATGTAGCAAGGTCTCTGTATTGTGTACCTCTAATAGCATAGAGTGCTGGAAAAACAGCATAATAATTATCACCTGTACAGAGAACCTGATCATCATTCATCCAAATACAGATTTGATCATCAGTTTCTCCTGGCGCTCTATATAATTCTAGATGTATACCATCAATATCTCTTATGACTTTATCTTCAGTATATAAAGTAGTAGGAGAGATAAAATCATAATGTCCATGACCAGTAACCTTACCTTCTCTTATACCAATACCTTGGCATATTGCTTCTTCATTTGTAAGAGTATATCCATGTTGATATGTTCCTCTTTTTCTTAATCCATCATCAATCTTTTCATAATATTTTAAAGGTGTTTTAGATGGTGTAAAAGCTATAACTTCTTCTACAGTATCTCTAAAAGTACCTGCACCACCTCTATGATCTGGATGACCATGAGTATAGATTAATGTTTTAACAGGTTTATCTGTATACTTTCTTAAGTCATTCAATAAGTCTTGTGAATATTCATTAGAATCTAGAGTATCTATTAAGATAATAGAACTGTTACCTATAATAGCAGTCGCATTACTATGACCATAGGAATAGAAGAATAGAATGTGATCATTAATTTCATAGAGATGTTTTTTGAATGTTTCTTGTGTATGTATGATTAATAGTTGTTCACTCATGTTAAATACCATCCAATATGTATTCTACTAGAGAATCAGATAGGAGGGTAGTAGGCACTTTGAGGTAGCTATTAAAGGCTCATGATTTCATTCGTTAGTTTGCTGAAGGTAGATTAGATTTAAAAAGATTTTTTATGTGCTATGATTTTGAAAAATCATAATAAATAATCAAATGAGATAATGAGAAAAAGTATCAATATAATAAAATAATGATATTAAGCGTGGAATTTAGTTTATTAAGCCTGATTAATGAGAAAATTCCCACTTAGTAGCAAAATGTATTGACACCTTTTCACAACTAGAATATAATCATATATGTAAACACTTACGAAGGATAGAAAGGACATTGTTTATGGAAAAATTAAAAGCTTTTTTTGACAAGTTTCAAAAAGTGATGGAAGAAAAAGTTGTACCAGTAGCAACAAAGATTGCTTCACAAAGACATCTTGCCGCATTAAGAGATGGTCTTACAATTTTAATTCCACTTACAGTTATTGGTGGTATTTCACTTATGATTGCGAACCCACCAGTTGATTTAGAGGTTATGAAACCTACTAATTTCTTCTTTAGTTTTTTAATCGCATGGAAGACATGGGCTACTCAGTGGTCTTCAATTCTTACAATTCCATTTAACTTAACAATTGGAATCATCTCTGTATATGTAGTGCTTGGTGTATCATATCGTTTAGCACAGCATTATGAAATGGAAGCTTTCCCAAATGCGATTACAGCATTATTTACTTTCTTATGTATTGCAGCAGTTCCACAGACTATTAAAGATGGTAGTTATATCAATTTAAGTGGTCTTGGTTCTGGTTCTATGTTTGCAGCTATTATCGTTGCACTTGTTGTAATTGAAATTAATCACTTCATGATTGAGAAAAATATCAAAATCAAAATGCCAGCCGGTGTGCCACCTATGGTTGCTGGACCATTTGAAGTCTTATTGCCAATGGTTGTTGATATTTTATTCTTTATCTTCTTAGATCAGGTATGTATTGCAACATTAGGATCAGGTCTTACAAATCTTGTATTTACTGTTTTCTCACCACTTATCTCAGCGACTGCATCATTACCATCTATGTTATTTATTGTATTATTAACAGTAGTATTCTGGTTCTTCGGTATTCATGGTGATAACATGGTAAGTGCTATTACTACACCAATTTTCACTGGTAACTTAGTTGCTAACTTAGCTGCATATAATGCAAACAAAGAAATTCCAAACATTATTGCAGGTAACTTTACATTTATCTTTGGATTAGCTATCGCTTATCTTGCAATTCTATTTAACTTGAACTTTGTATGTAAGAATAAGAGATTACGTTCATTAGGACATTTAGCAATTCCATCATCAGTATTTAACATCAATGAACCATTAGTATTTGGTGTTCCAACAGTATTAAACATTTTAACATTCATTCCAAGTATGATTTGTGTTGCTATTAATTTAGTTGTTGCATATTTATCAACAGCTGCAGGTCTTATGAATAAGACATGTATGAGTGTTCCTTGGACTCTACCTGCACCACTATATGCATTCCTTTCAACTATGGATTATCGTGCTATTATTATTTGGTTTGTCTTATTTGCAATCAACATTATTGTCTTCATTCCATTTATGAAATCTTATGATAAACAGATGGATTTAGAAGACGAGAAATTATCTGAACAGGGAGAATAGGGTTATCCTATTCTCCAGGTTTTTAAAGGAGGATATATGAGAGTTAGACAAATTTTAGATTTATTAGAATCACAAGGTGAGTGGGTCAATAGAAGTTGTACAAGAGACCGCATTCTATTTGGTGATGATCAAAAAGACGTGAATAAAGTAGTTGTTTGCTGGGTTGCTACTAAAGAAATTATTCAGTATGCAATAGAACATGATGTGCATTTCATTATTACACATGAAAATGCATTTTATATGGCATCAACATCACTTCCTACAGCTATTTATAAAGCACAGAAAGAAAAAGAAGCATTATTAGAAAAACATGATATTACGTTATATAGATGTCATGATTTATGGGATTTATATCCAAAATATGGTGTAAGAGATTGCTGGGCAAAAGTATTAGATTTGAATTTCGAAGAGTCACATGATTATTCATTCTTAAGATTTGCGAATGATGTAAATATGACAGTCGAAGAATTAGCACACCATATCATAAAACAAATCAAGCCTTATTATCAGTATGGCATTGAAGTGATTGGTGATAAGAATAAAAAAATAAATAGATTAGGAATAGGTACTGGAGCATGTACAGATGTTTTTCAAATGTCTGAACATGAAGTTGATGCCTGCTTAGTAAGTGACGATGGCATCAATAACTGGACTGCGGTTCAATGGGCGATGGATAATGACTTACCTCTTATTGTTATTAATCATATGACTTGTGAAGCACCAGGAATTGAATGTCTTGCTAAGTATCTCAATGAACAACTTCAAGAAGTTTCATTTACTTATGTTCCTAACAAATATGGTATTTATCATATAGAAAAATAAGCATCTCTTAATTGAGGTGCTTATTTTCTTTCGGAATATAATCCGTAATAGTATGAAATAATTTCTGCGAAAAAGTGAAGAGTTGTTCTATTATCGAATTGTTTTAAAACAGTTGTTTGACTTCTAGGTTCAACAGTAGAAGGTAGATAATAAATCATATTGGCATAATTCTTTAATGTTGTATCATTATTCATTGTGATAAGTACAGTATATGCACCTTTTCGTTTTGCTGTTTTAAGCAAGTCTAGATAAGTATTTGATCCTGAAACACTAAAGATAATAAGTAAATAATCTTTTGATAGACAGTTATTAAGATATGTGAACTGAGGTTGATCTGTTACAGCTTCGAAGAACTTATTGTATGAATATAAGGAATATACGAGCTGACTAGCACAGAATGAAGAGTTACCAATACCTAGAGATTTTACATAAGGATATTCATCTAATAGCTGTGCTAACTCTTGTAATTGCCCATCATAGGAAGAGTTACCTATTTGATTAATAGTGAGTGCATAATTATTAGATATTTGTGAAAGAATAGTGTTTTGTGTGTTTTCAACATTATCCACATTTTCGTTTTTATAATACTCTTCAACAGAATATTTAAACTCTGAATATCCTCTATACTCCAATTTTTTAGCAAACCTAAGCATTGCAGATTTAGAAGTTTGACATAGTTCACCTGCTTCAATAATGTTATGTTCCATAATGATAGAAGGATCTTTCATTATGAGAGTACATATTCTTTTTTCTGTTGGTGTGAGATTTGTATAATAAATACTGATTTTTTCTTTTAAGTTCATATGATGTGTACCCCTTTAGGTGTATTATACATGATTAAAAGGGATTATGTGAATTATTTGAAATATGGAATAATTATTAGAATAAGAAAGTTAAATGAATATAATATATTTTCAGCATTAATAGAGTATTTTCTTTTTGATTTGAATGGTATGAACTTAATGCATATGTACATTAAGTATGGTGTATTATTGCTGATAGTTATGATGAAGAGTGCTAGATTATTTATAATGAAATTTTTGGGATATAAATAATTTTTAATTATAGAATTAGTATGTGGAAAAAGTGTATAATTATAGAATAAATGAAAGTATAAAGAAAGTAAAAGGTTGAAGTAATGAATTACATAGATTTATGTTGTGGGATTGGTGGCTTTCACCAAGCAATTGAGAGAGTATGTGAGGAAAGGCATGAAAATGCCAATTGTTTATTTGCAGTGGATAATGATAAATATGCAGCCAAATTATATGAAGAAAACTATGGCATCGACGCATTTTATGATTTGAAATCTGAAGAAACCCATAAGAAAATAAAGGACAAATTATCTGGTGAAATACTTGATTTTTTATTTGCAGGTTTTCCTTGCCAACCATTTTCAAAAGCGGGTAGTCAGATGGGATTTAAAGATAAAACAAAAGGGACAATTTTTTATGAGATTTTGGAAATTGTCAAGTCGCATAATCCGAGAATGATTTTGTTAGAAAATGTAAGAAATTTATATAAACATAAAGATGGGAATACTTGGAAAACGATTAAAGATTCGTTGGAAAATGCAGGATATATAGTTGATCATGTGATTCTTAGTCCAAATCAGGTGCCAGATAAAAGAATACCAGCATTAAGAGAACGTTTTTTTATATTGTGCTATAATAAAGATTATATGAATGATTTAGATTCGTTTTTAATTAATTATGAATTTTTATTCGGAAAAAAGCATGATAGAATTAAAACTTCTATTTATGAGAATGGATTAATTTCTAAAGGACTTAGAAAAGATTATTTTGATTTTAATGATAAAAGTGATCTTGGTGAAGATACAATCAAAATTATAGATATGTGGAATGATCTTTATCATTTATTGAGGCAGAATAAAAGAAGATTAATAAGTCCTCTATGGCCTCAATATTTTTCTTATACAATTGAACAAATTGAAAACGATAGTAAATTGCCTGACTGGAAAAAAGGAATAATAAAAAGGAATATAAGATTTTATGAAGATAATAAACTTCTTTATGATTCATGGTATGAAGAACACAAATTGCTGTTTGATAGTTTGATAAAATCCAATCAAAAGTTTGAATGGAATGCTGGAGAGGATATCGATGATGTTTGGAAAGGGATTATTCAATTTAGACCTTCTGGAGTACGAGTTAAGAGACCGGATTTTATTCCAACTCTAGTAGCTATTACTCAAACTCCTATATTAGGTTGTGAAAAGAGATATTTACAACCTGAAGAAATGGCACGATTATATGGTTTTAAATCTTTAAATTTTAATAATCAGCCATTAAAAGAAACTTATAAACAATTAGGTAATACAGTCAGTGTTGATGTTATTGAATATTTAATTAAATATATGCTGAGTGCAGATTTAAAGTGATATGAGGTGAATAGAAGTGTCAAAAAAAATTAATATTCGTCCTACGACAAGTGTATATGCTACATATAGAAATATAAACTATGAAACTTGGAATGCTATTGCAGAATTTATTGATAATTCCACACAAAGTTATTATGATAATAAAAAAAGATTAGAGACCACAAAATATTGAAACTATTGTGAAGTAAATGTAAATTATGACA
>NZ_DAWDDM010000020.1:0-14080 GCF_052354645.1 Catenibacterium sp. | reverse complement strand
AACCGACAGAGGATTAACGTCCTGCGGGGGTTCGAATCCCTCAACCTGCGCCATTAATAAATATAACTCAGGATTCGTTCCTGAGTTTTTTTGTGCTTTATTTCAGTTGTTCTTATGGGATAGGATAAGCATTTCAGTTACCAAACTCTCGATGCTTATCCTTTTTTTATTACTCCCCTATTCTTTGAGACAAAGAAAAAAAGCTATCGATTGATAGCTTCTTAGAAAATGTTGAAATATAATAGACAAGCACAGATACTTGCACAAATTGGAGCAAGTACTGGTACCCATGCATAATCCCACTGAGAAGTTCCCTTGTTCTTGATTGGTAAGATTGCATGTAAGATTCTTGGACCTAAGTCACGAGCTGGGTTTAAAGCTGGACCTGTAGGACCACCAAATGAAGCAACTAATGCCATAACTAATAAACCAACACCGATGAAACCAGCACCCTGATTACCATGTTCGAAAATTGGTGAATGAGTAATAGATAATGCACAGAAGAATAAGATGAATGATCCGAAGAATTCGTTTACGAAACCATTGAACTTATTGTTTGTTGCATCAGTAGTTGAGAATGTACCTAAGATTGCATCAGGATTTTCTGTTGCATCATAATGTGGTTTGAAGCAAATATAAAGAATAAACTGACCTACGATAGCACCAGCGAACTGTACTAAAATGTAAGGTAATACTTCAGCTAATGGAACATCACCTGCAACAGCTAAACCGATAGTAAATGCTGGGTTAATATGGTTACCAGAAATTTTACCAATCATAAGAGCTGGAATCATAACGGCCATACCATAACCGATTGCAATGACGATCCATCCACTGTGGCTTCCCTTTGTTCCCTTTAATTCCACGTTTGCTACTGAGCCGTTACCAATCATAACCATGATTGCAGTACCAAGGAACTCAGCAATGAGACGAGTAGTTAATGAAAATGTCATAATTGTCCCCCTATTTAATATTTAATTGTGTTTAATGACAAATGGGATTATAAAACCTGTATTTCAATGTGTCAACATGTTTCTAAAATGTTAATGCTTACAATCGTTTTTTTATGCATAGGTAGCACATTATTTCTATTTTTGGTATAATGCAGAAAGGAGGTTTCATTATGTTAGAGATTAATACAAAAGCACCTTCTTTTAATCTACCAGATGAAGAAGGCAATATGCATACTTTAGAAGAATATAGAGGTCATCGTGTGATTCTCTATTTTTATCCTAGAGATAATACACCTGGATGTTCTAAACAGGCATGTGGGTTTAGAGATTTGTATCCTGAATTCTTAGAGAAGGATGCAGTGGTTATAGGAATCAGCAAAGATTCTGTGGCTAGTCATAAGAAGTTCAAAGAAAAATATGAACTGCCTTTCACTTTACTTTCTGATACAGAAAAGAAGACAATCCACGATTATGATGTATGGAAAGAAAAGAAGAATTATGGAAAGGTAAGTATGGGTGTTGTAAGAACAACTTACTTAATTGATGAAGAAGGAATGATTATCAAGGCTAAGGAACGTGTAAAGACAGCTGATAATCCAAAAGAGATGCTTGAGGCATTATCATGAAGATTATTATGAGTCCTGCTAAGAAGATGAGAAACGACGAGGATGCTTCTATTACTCCTACTACACCTTGTTTTCTTAATGAGTCTTATATATTAGAAGAAAAGCTTAAGAGTATGTCCTATGATGAGTTAAGAAGATTATGGAAAACTAATGAATCATTAACACATCAATGTTTTGAGGAGTTACAGGAGCGTCAGTTTAAACCATTGACATGTGCAATTCATGCTTATGATGGGATAGCGTTTAAGTATCTTCATCCTTTTTCTATGAGTGATAGTGAAAGAGAGTATTTAAACAAGCATTTACGTATTTTATCAGGGTTGTATGGGGTTTTGACACCTACTGATGGAATTGTACCCTATCGTTTAGAAATGGGCGTTAAATTGCTTAATTTGTATGAATTCTGGGGTAGTAAGATTTATGAATCACTTGATGATCATGTGATTATTAATCTCGCATCCAAAGAATATTCTAAATGTATTACTGATTATTTAAAGAAAGATGATCAATGTATAGAAATTCAGTTTCTAAGAAATATTAAAGGGGTACTTAAGCAGCAGGCAACATATGCGAAGATGGCTAGAGGAGCAATGATCTCTTATATGGCTAAAGAAAAGATAGAAAATATAGAGGACTTAAAGAAGTTTAATGATTTAGATTTTGTATTCGATGAAAAGCTATCTAATGATTATTGTTTTGTATTTGTGCAAGGGAGAAATGAAAATGAATAAGTTTTTAAAAGGTTTTGTATGTGCACTTCTTGTATTAAGTACTGGATGTGCCAAAGAAGAGAAAAAGGAAACACCAAAGAAGACTAAGAAAAAGACAGAAGAAACAGCTCAGGTAACTAATACTGATATTACTATGTCTTTTGTAGGTGATATGACTTTAGGTAATTATGCAGGTCAGGCATATGATGGATCTTTTGATCAGGAATATGCGAAACAGGGTAATAATCCTGATTATTTCTTAAAGAATGTCAAGAGTGTTTTTGAACAGGACGATTTAACTATTGCGAATCTAGAAGGTCCTTTGACTGATGAAGAAAATCATGTTATTAAGTCATTCCCTTTTAAAGGTAAAAAGGAATATGCAAAGATTTTAACTAATAGTAGTGTTGAAGCTGTGACAGTCGCAAATAACCATTCTATGGACCGTTATCAGAAAGGGATGGATGATACTAAAGCAACTCTAGATGAGTATGGTGTAGGCTATTTCGGGTATTCAAAGAGCTATATTAAGGAAGTAAAGGGTATTAAGTTTGGTTTTCTTGGTTATGCATTTCCTAATGCTGTATCTGATGATATGAAGAATGCGATTACTGAATTAAAGAAGAAAACTGATTTTGTGATTGTTTATTATCATTGGGGCATTGAAAGAAACTATAGTCCTACTCAGGGGCAGAGAGATTTAGCACATGCAACTATTGATGCAGGGGCTAATATGGTTGTAGGTAGTCATCCTCATGTATTAGAAGGAATTGAAACATATAAGGATTCCCCTATTGTATATAGTTTAAGTAACTTCTGTTTTGGTGGTAATAGAAATCCAAGTGATAAAGATTCTATGATTTACCAGCAGACATTCCACTTTACTAATAAGAAGATTACGAGTACGGAACATAAAATTATTCCATGTATGATTTCTTCTGTAAAGTATCGTAATAACTATCAGCCTATTATTGCGACTGGACAGGATGCAGAGCGTATCTTAAAGAAAGTCAATACAATACAGTAAAAACTGGACTGCGGTCCAGTTTTTAGATGAAATCTAATAAATTTAATCTATGATCTTCATATGTACGAAGATAGTTGAAGATTTCTTCATGGTTATGCATAATACCATTTTCTTCGCACACTTGATGAAATATACGCATCAAATGTTTGTTCTGTGGACTAGAGAGAATATAGCTATTTCCATATTTATTGATGTACTTCTCTTTAAATCCAGGAAAATGTTGATCGAGTTTAGAATAGAAATATTCTCTATTTCCCTCTCTCAGTGTTACACCCATATCAAAACAGATAATTCCTTTGACATGAGCCCTGATACAATAATCAAGTATCCCTCTTAAGTTTTCTTCATTATCATTGATAAACGGAAGAATAGGTGTCAACCAAACAATAGTAGGTATACCTTCTTTTTGAAGAGTGAGTAATGTTTCAAAACGTTCTTTAGTTGTTGAAACATTGGGTTCTAGCTTTTTACATAGTTCTTCATCATAAGTAGTGAGAGTCATCTGAATGACACATTTAGAATGTGTCTGAATGGATTTCAGTATATCCAAGTCTCTTAATACACGTGATGATTTAGTAATGAGCGTAACTCCAAAACCATTTCTATCAATGATTTCTAATGCGCCTCTTGTATACAATAATTGATCTTCTAAGGGAATATAAGGATCTGTCATAGCTCCCATACCAATCATGCAGGGTTTTCTTTTCTTTCTTAATGAAATATCTAATAATTCTAAGGCATTCTCTTTGACTTCTATATCTTCAAACAAATGATTCATATGATAACAGGCACTTCTAGAATCACAATAAATACATCCATGCAGACATCCTCTATAGAGATTCATCCCATTATTAGAAGATAAAATACCTTTAACCTTTCTATAATGCATATTACTCCTTTTCTAAGCAAATACGACAATTTGTATAATGAAATCTTTTTTAAATGTTCATATAATAATGTTGGAAAGAGATTTCCCACTCTTTTCTACCCTTCGAGGTCAGCAACCATTCCCTTCTTAGCTGACCTTTTTATTTATTCTTTAAATAAAATTGGTTTATTCATTACCTTATATCAATATAATACAGGTGATGAAGATATGTGATCCCCACCATATTCTACAAATATCACTTCATCAAATGCCAGCTATGCTGGTTTTTTTATGTATTCTTCTATCTTTTCTTTATTTAATGATTCACCAATGACAATAATGATTTCCTGACCTTTCGCAATTATTTCAGTAGTCATCTGATCTTTTGTCGCATTAAGTTCTATCCATTGATCATTTTCTGGTATAAAGCCTTTGATTCTAAATACTTTGCCACACTCAGAATCATTAAAAACAGATTGAGTTGCATGAATCAACTCTTCTTTAGTAATTGCTTGATTCATAAAAAACATAGAAGAGAAAGCTTCTTCTTTCTTAAAGAACATCTTAATAAAGCCTTCTAATTCATAACCAGAATGAAGAATAGAATTAAAGTCATCATTATTGAGTGTTTCTAAATCAAGGCAGTCTTCTTTATTAAATCTTCTTTTACATTTAATTAGAGACATTGTGTTATTTAAGTGTGTGATTGTGTTATTGATTTCTTCTTCTGTAGCTTCACTAGAACGACTGAGAATGATTTTACCAGCATCTGCAACCTGACAGCCTAGTAAGTAATCTGATTGCTTAGAAAGGTTATTTTCTAGCTTAGAATTCACTAAAGCAATCACATTACCAATCTCATACCATTTATCCAATGGTTCTTCATGAAGTACATCAAAGAACTCATCAACATCATAAATACCTGATGGTTCTACTAATATTCTATCAAAACCTCTCATACCCATAGAAATGAGTTTTGTCTTAAAACGACGTCTATGACAGTCTAAATCTCCTCCACCAACAACCATTTCTAGTTCACATTGGTCACCTAATTCTTCTTCTAATACCATCATATCTACATTAATCGCACCAAAATCATTTTCCAATATTGCGATATGCAGTCCTTGATCAATTAAATATTTCGCATACTTCTTAATAAATGTTGTTTTACCTGATCCTAAAAAACCTGTAATTAAATCTACTTGTACCATAAGTTCACCTCTTGATTTTATTATATGTTGATATACTGTTTTGTCAAACAGTTCACATTAGTGACATATAAGAGACATAGAATATTCTTTAGAAAGTATGTGTGAATTATGTCAAACTATGGACTTAACATACCCATATGTTTATGCTAGGATTCAGTTGAAAGGGGGCAGTGATTATGTGTACTGCTGCATGTTTTAAAGATAAAGATTGTTATTTTGGAAGAAATCTAGATTATGAGTTTTCTTATGGTGAACAGATTGTTGTAACACCTAGAAATTTTGAGTATGGTTTTAGATATACAGATGAACCATCTTACAAATATGCCATCATTGGAATGGCTCATGTCAGCGATGGATATCCATTATATTATGATGCAATGAATGAAAAAGGATTAGGTATGGCTGGACTCAACTTTGTAGGAAATGCCTATTTTAATCCAGTAGTAGAGAATAAAACAAATGTTTGTTCTTTCGAGTTTATTCCTTGGATCTTATGTCAATGTGAAACTGTTGAGGAAGCGATTCATCTTATTAATGAAATGAATTTATGTGATACACCTTTTAGTGCATCATTCCCACCTGCTTCACTTCATTATATGATCAGTGACTCAAATAAGACTATTACTGTAGAAATCATGAAAGATGGAGTACATATCTATGATAATCCTTTAGGTGTATTAACTAATAATCCACCTTTTGATAAACAGATGTTTAATTTAAATAATTATATGTATCTCTCTACTAAACAGCCTGAGAATACATTCTCAAAAGATGTAAACTTATCTACTTATAGTAGAGGTATGGGTGCTTTAGGGTTACCTGGTGATTTATCATCAGCATCTCGTTTTGTACGTGTTGCATTCACTAATATGAATGTAACTAAAGGATTAAATGAACAGGAAAATGTCAGTCAGTTCTTCCATATTCTTGGTTCAGTAGAACAACAAAAAGGACTATGTGAAGTAGCCGAAGGTAAATATGAATATACCATTTATACTTCTTGTTGTAATTTGAATAAAGGTATTTACTATTATTCAACTTATCATGGTCATACAATTAAAGCTGTGGATATGCATAAAACAAATCTAGATAATAAAGATTTAACATGTTACCCAATGATTGATGAAGAAGTATTCTTTGAACAGAATTAAAACAGACACTAGGAAATGCATTCCTAGTGTCTTTTAATATATTATGAAATTATTTTATCACTTCATCCGTTAATTTTTCTAGTGTATAAAGCATTGGCACTCCAGATTCAATCTGCCCAACTTTCATAATTCCATTAGAAGCATAAATAGTCAAATCACATAATTGACTAAACTTACCTACATGCGCTAACGAAATCATAATAATAGTATAATTTTTACTCTTATATTTATTGATTTGATCAAATATCACTTTCTGATAAAAATGATTGTAAATGATCAAAATAACGGAATGAGCTCCTTCTGGTACTTCTAATATGGGATAGTTGACATCATCAATGCCATAACAATAAAACCCTGCTCGACAAAATCGTTGGGCGGTATATTTCGCAATATCCCTACATACACCTAAACCAAGAATTTGAAATGTATCAGCACCTTTAATCAGTTCAGTTGCTTTTTTAAGACTATCTAGATAATCATTAGATTTTATATGCTCCACAAAACCTACAATATCACTTATTTCATAGTTATCTGCATGATCCTGCTGTTCATAAAACTCTTTAATCTTATACTTTAATTCTGAAAAGCCCGAATATCCCATCTTCTTACAAAAACGCATAACAGTAGCTGTTGAAACATGTACTTCATCCGCTAACTCACGAACGCTTAGATCTAATATATGTTTTAGATTTTTCACTATATAATTATAAACACACATTTCTGCTTCATTCAAATTTTCAACTTGACTATACGCGAATCTCATTATATTTACTCTCCTTTCTCTTATTTCTTTACCTTAGATTATTTTAAACCATTTTCATTTACTTTTCATATGAAACAAGTAATTTTTTAGAAAAAAATAAAGGGAAATTAAGTTATTATACAAATACCAATGTATTTGTTGCTTTTCTTTTGTGCATAAAAAATAATTATAGTTAATCAGTTTTTTCTTACGATTTCTTACATAATTCCATTGAATTTTATTTGATTGACTAAGTCTTCATCCATGTCTCCTTCATAAATAATCTTTGTTTTAATGCCCTTAAACATTGTACGAAATATACTTAAAGAAATGA
Source organism: Catenibacterium sp. (assembly GCF_052354645.1). Lineage (NCBI taxonomy): Bacteria > Bacillati > Bacillota > Erysipelotrichia > Erysipelotrichales > Coprobacillaceae > Catenibacterium > Catenibacterium sp. Next base: position 6,458 of record NZ_DAWDDM010000020.1, on the reverse strand, counting down.
TATTAAGTAATAGTGATTGTACATAAGAATGAAGTGTATCAATAGAAAGTGTTTGAATAATATTAATATCTTATATTCCTGTAATTATTTCTACTATAATGCTTGTCTTATCTTCTAATTCAAAGTATAGTTGTCTCACAATTATTTTACAAGATAGTGTGCATAGCGTGTCATCCCTATTTAATTTTCAATACAATCATCACTACAAATTGCGTATAAAATGCAAATAAAAAAACAGGCCTAAACCTGTTTTACATCTTAATGATTCCAAATGCATTCGCAACCGAGCTTAACAAGATAATTGCTGCAAAGATTGGACAAATATATTTAATCATGAAATTGAAGATTTTCTCACGTTTAAATGGATTGTTGTGAGATTTAACTTCTTTCGCAATCTTGTCTACACCAATCACTTTAGATACTAATAAACATACACATGTTGCAGAAATTGGCATCATCACTGAATTAGTTAAGAAATCAAAGAAGTCTAAGAACTGCATGCCAATAATCTGGATAGATGCAAGTGGTCCATATCCAAGTGATGATAATGAGCCTAATACAAGCATGATGAATCCAAGAATGATAACTGATTTATGTCTACTCCATCCAAGTTCATCCTGGAATGTAGAGACAGCACATTCTGTTAGGGCAATTGAACTAGTAAGTGCTGCAAATAATACTAATACGAAGAATAGGATACCAATAAGTGTTCCAAGTCCCATACTATCAAATACTTTAGGGATAGTAATAAACATTAAAGATGGTCCTGCATTAAGGTTTTCCATATTTCCGTTAGAGAAGGCAAATACAGCTGGAATAATCATCAATCCTGCCATAATCGCAATAGCTGTATCAAATACTTCTACATTTTCTGTAGAATTTTCAATAGAGACTTCTTTTTCGGTATATGAACCAAATGTGATTAAGATCCCCATTGCGATAGATAAAGAATAGAACATCTGTCCCATTGCAGTGACTACTGTCATCCATGAGAAGTTCTTAAAATTAGGTACAAGGAAGTACTTTACACCTTCAAGTGCACCTGGACGAGTAACTGAATAAACAGTAATAACACATGATAATACAACTAAAACTGGCATCATGATTTTAGAGACACGTTCAATACCGTTTTTAACACCTGCAAATACAATAAATAAAGTCAGTAATGCAAAGGCAATAAAACATAATTCTGTTGAAACACCATTAGAAATAAATTTAGAGAAATAGTTACTAGATGCTAAGGCATGACCATTACCTAAAACATATTCTATAAGATATTTAATGACCCATCCACCAATAACAGAGTAGTAAGGCACGATTAATATAGGGATAATCGCATTGATCCATCCACCAAACTTATGCCAGATAGAGTTTCCAAATTTTCTAAAAGCGCCTACTGGACTCTTTCTAGTCATTCTTCCAATTGTGGTTTCTGCAATAATCATTGTATAACCAAATGTAAGTGCAAGAATAATATAGATTAATAAGAAGATTCCTCCTCCATATTTAGCCGCAAGATATGGGAAACGCCAAATATTTCCTAAACCTACAGAGGCTCCTGCAGCAGAGAGGACTAATCCTAGTTTTCCTGAGAAAGTACTTCTCTTTTCATTATTTTTCATAAAATCCCTCTTCCTTTTGTCTTTTTTTTAGAACAATCAACATTATATCACACTAGAAGAATAAAGGAATAAAAAATTAAAGAACTTAAAAATAGAACCTCATAATTGAGATTCTGTCTTATACTAACTCTTTTTCATTCTTCTTAAGAGATAAATTTCAGATAATAAGAACAATGCTGCAAATACAACCAGCTGTGTATTATCTCCTGTTTTAGCAGGTGTTTTATCTTTTTCTTCTTTCTTTGTTTCTTGTTTTTTATCTAGTACAACTTCTGTTTTCAGAGATAGATGAAATAGACAGTTTCTAGAGGCTGATAATTATCTTACTTTCAAAAATAAAAAGAGTACCGAAGTACTCTAATTATGATTCAATATGGATCTAATACACATGAATAGTGAAAATACAAAAATTACTATATATAGACCAAAATATGGCATACGTACACCATAATCTAGATAATCAGATAAGGCAATAAGACCCCAGATAATTCCCATTATCAAGTATTGTGCTGCAACGTAACGATAATCATCTTTATGTTTAGTACGCTCTCTCATCACTACCGCAAAACCAATAACAGCAGCAAACATTAAATATGTTAACATGTTATATTTTCCTCCTTAATTAAAAGAATAGCACAAATAAGAGTGCTATTCTAGGATAATAGGCGGATATGCTTCTTCAAATTGTTTCAAGCAAAGTGTCAATGTGTCATCTAAATAGCTTAAAGCCTGATTTCTGATATTTACAGGAATACCATAATACGCTTCCGCAATACTACCGCATATAGCCCCTATTGTGTCACTATCTCCACCAATAGAAATCGCATTTCTAATTGCATCCTCATAGTCCATTGATTCAAAGAAAGCCTCTAATGCCTGAGGGACTGTTCGTTGACATATTTCATTAAATTCATAAGTATCTCTTATTTCATCAAGAGTAAAATCTATCTTATAGAAATTCTGATTAATATAGTCTTTAATTTCTTCTTTTGTTGAACCTGTCTTAGCTAAATATATGGCGGCAGCTGTTGCCTGTGCTCCTTTGATACCTTCAGGATGATTATGGCTGATAGCAGTCACTCTTTTTGAGAGTGCTAACGCTTCTTCCAAAGAAGAAGCCACAGTACCTGCCGCACTTACTCTCATCGAGGCACCATTACCATAACTATTATAAGGCTTTGGATCATCACCAAAGATCCAAAAATAGAAGTTAACTCCATAACCACAATAAGGATATTGTCTACCTAGTGACTGCATGCAATCAATTGTATTCTTTTCTAGATTTTCATAGTCAGGTTGACTTTTAAGTAATCCTACTCCTATTGCAAGACTCATAATACTATCATCCGTAGGCATACATTCCTTTGTAAATAGTTCAAAGTCTTTCCCTTTATAATTTTCCCATTCAAATCTAGAACCAACAATATCTCCAATAATTGCACCTAACATCCAATCATCTCCTTTTTAACATACTATAAGCAAGAATTTCCCCCACCTTTAGGATGTTGGTTGAAGTAGAAAGCCTAGACTTGTAAACAAAGCGAAAGTCAGGGTAGTTCTTATTTAGGTTATTTTTCTCAGTGTAATTTCTGTAATACGTTTATAAAAATATAGAGCAAACGCCTATAATATATCATAAGAAAATCTGATTACAAAGGCATAGCCTGACTCGCGTAAATAAATACACCTATAACTCCTAGTAAGAATCCTATAACTGCAACAATAATCAATACTTTCATGCTTGCCTGTTTGTATATGGTTTTACAGATTAATAATGCAATAAAAGCACAAAGTAACGCAATACCAAGTAGTGTCCATAACCAGTTGAGTTCATGAATAATCACAATGGACTCCTTTCATAAGAGAAAAGCATAAGAAGTTCATCCCCTTATGCTTTAATTTTATTTTTTAAGTTATTTAAATCATTTTTATCAGGATGAGTTAAAGCTTGATCAAAGTTTTCGATAAGCATATCAATATTAGGCATATGATCAGGCTGTGCTTTCATCATCACATATCGATCACGTACAGATTGTGGCATCTTACCTTGACACATATACTCACCTACAATTGTATTACTTGCATCAATGCTTGTTTTCACATTATTTAGAATTCTCTGGAAATATTCTTCACTTACTCCAAATCCTGCTGTACCAAATAAGAAAATCTTCTTATTCTTTAAGGTTTCTAATAGTTTAAGAGTTGCTGCATCCGCATTACCTTTATCTGTCCAGAACCCAATATAAAGCATATCTGAATCTACTTCTTTACATGGTCCAAAATAATCACAGTCTTCTTCAGGTAACGCATCACGAATTGCTTCTGCAAGCATCTTTGTATTACCTGTTGGAGAACTAAATAGTATTGAATATCTTTCTTGTTCCATCATTTCTACCTCACTTAATGATTTATTACAACACTATTATAACACTATTCTACTTAAATAATAGCTGTAATCCCATTACAATCACCCACATATAAGCACATGTTTTAGGAATCATTAATAAACCAATTTTAGGTTTTTTCTTACTTAAGAAAGTGACTGGTAAATAACAGCCAAATAAGATAATAATAGCTGCAACCATTCTAGTCATATGAAGATTACCAGTATTACCGCTCATTGCATATAGAATAATTATTCCAATACCAGTAACTGCAAATACTGCATTTCTGATCATAGATAGTTTTAAGTTACCTTCATCCCCACACCAGTCATTTTGTGGTAAGAAACATACGACAATTCTAATGATTGCGGAAACATAGATAATAGCTTCTACAATAAATGTAGCAAAAAGAGTTGGGAATGTGAGTTTCCAGATATAAAGTAAGATAATATAAAAAACAGTCATAGTAATAGAAGAAACCTGCAAACCAATACCAAGCTGTCTCTTAATTTTCTCATTAGTTCCTTTGAATGCTCTAATGATTCTAGGAACTAAGTGGAATGCATCACCACCACATAATGTAAGAGTTAAGATACCATATAGTATAAATAACATATTGCCATTTGCGTTTGTAAGGATGATTACACCAGCTACTAAGTCAAATAATAGGTAACAAGTATCAAAAATAGCCTCCATGATGTCTGGCATTGTAGGTACATATTTTTCATTCATATTGATCATTGTTTCTTTTGAATGCATTCTTCTGCATTTCTACAAATTTTTTCAAATACTTTTTTACATACTTTTATCTCATCTTGTGTGAGACCCTGAAGCATATCATGCGCAAATTGATTTTGAACATCGAGCCCTTCTTTCACGATTTCATTGGCCGAATCCTCTAAGAAAAGTTCTACACGCTTCTTATTATTTTCATTTATCTTTTTAGTAATATATCCTCTGTCTTCTAATACCTTTAAGGCAGTTGAGACATGGGATTTAGTCGACTTTCTTATTCTGACAATATCTGCAGCAGTATTGTATTCAGGGTTATGATACAAAAACATCAATATGTCATATTCCATCTTTTTAAGATTGTATTTATCACAGGTAGATGCTGTTAACATCTCATAATAGAGAGTAATTGTCTTATGTTGATCCAAAAAATACATATTACGCCTCCTGCCATCGTTCTATTTAGAACTTTAATCGTTCTATATAGAACAATATACCTAAAAAAATTAATGTCAATAAAAACGATCAATGATTTTTTATAAATACCTGAAATTGGATTCTTACAAGTATCAATGTATATATAGTTTCCATATTGTACACTAGACCATATATAGTTATGATTACAATTGCTTTCTTCAACCATTCCATCAAAAAGAAGAATACAATTTCTCTCGCACCTCTATCTAAAATGAGATACTCAAAGAACTACGGTTAATGCATGCTTAAAAACTGATTATCCATTTTCATACTATTTGTGACACATAAAAAGCCAGCAACCATTATGTTGCTAACTTAATCTAGTTCTTTTTTGAAGTCATCTTATGACCTGAATAAACTGACATAATCATACAAATGAGTGTAATCAAACCAAATCCTGCATGAATCATCTTATTCATATGTCCTGTTAAAAAATAAAAATCATGGTGATCAGTGCACCAATAGACCAATATTTATGTGCTTTCATCTGTTTTTCCTTAGTTAGTTTATGCTAATCATACTAACATGAATGAATTATATATGCAAATAGTTTATTCTCTTGTAACTGCATAAGGCGTACTATACCAGACTTTCTTATATTTTCCATCTTGTGTGTACATCACTTTTTCTGCACCTAAATGATACCGCTTTACTAAAATTATTTACATCTGATAATCTATTTAGAAAACATGAATTTCGATTTTGTTAGAAAATTATCATCATAGATTTTATGGATCTGAAAACCAAAAAGACAGCCGATTTCTCGACTGTCCCCTGGTTAGATACATATCTTAGTTATACTATGATACTTTCTTTTTCTTTAGTAATGCGAGTAATGCAATACCACTTACTGCAAGTAATGCAATCACTGCAGATACGTTTGTAGAGTCGCCTGTCTTAGGAGCAACTGTAGTAGTTTTATTGTTATCCTTGCTTGGAGCAGGAGCTTTTTCTTTCACTGTAACCTTTATAGTCTTTGTGCAAGATGCGCCTTTTCTATCTGTTACTTTGTAAGTAACTTCATATACGCCAGGCTTAGATGGATCAACTGTATTCTTTAAGATTTCAATCTTATCAGTTAAATTACCATCTTCTTTATCTTTTGCAGTTACGCCTTCTTTTGGATCAAACTTATCACCTACTGTGATTTCCTTATCAGTTACATCAATAGTTGGTGCTTCGTTAAGAGGTTCAATCTTAGGATTTACAGTAACTGTAATAGTCTTTCTGCTAGTTGCACCAT
>NZ_DAWDDM010000019.1:0-14107 GCF_052354645.1 Catenibacterium sp. | reverse complement strand
TACCTGTGGTCGATTTATCTCCGACTGAATTAGTGCCATGCCCGGCACACTGAAAAAAAGAAGTTGTCATGTGACAACTTCTTATTCTTCAGTCGTTTCTTCTTCTGATTCTTTATCTACTACTGTAATACTTGAAACAGAAGCACCTTCACCTACTTTAATAAGTCTTACACCCTGTGTAGCTCTTCCAGCACTCTTTACCTGTTCCATTGGTAATCTGATAATAATACCTTCATTTGTAATGATCATTAAGTCTTCATTGCCTTCTACAGCCTTAATGCTGACTAATTCACCATTCTTCTCAGTAATATTAACAGTCTTAACACCTTTACCACCACGTTTAGATAAACGATATTCTTCTAGTGGTGACATCTTACCATAACCCTTTTCAGTAATGATTAGGATATTTTGTCCTTCAGTATTTGTAGTCACACCAATAATATGACTATCATCTACATTCATACCCTTAACACCACTTGCAGAACGTCCCATTGGTCTCACATCATTTTCATCAAAACGAATAGCCTTACCATTAGCGGCTGCAAGAAGAATTTCACTCTTACCATTAGTTAACTTAACATCAACTAATTCATCACCCTCACGTAATGTGAGTGCAAGTTTACCAGACTGTCTGATATTTTCGAATTCAGGTAATCCAGTTCTCTTTACTAAACCATCCTTAGTCACAAAGAATAAGAAATGTGATTCATCTACTTCAGAAGGTGTAATAGAGATCATAGTCTTCACCTGTTCATCCTTATCCATATTCAATAAGTTGATAATAGGAAGACCCTTTGCCTGTCTACCAAATTCAGGAATATTATATCCCTTCATTCGATATACCTTACCAAAGTTAGTAAAGATCAATAAATCATCATGAGTAGACATATTCATTAATGAATCTACAACATCATCATTATTTGTACTCATACCCTTGATACCTTTACCACCTCTATTTTGAGCTTTATAAGTATCAATAGGCATACGTTTTACATAACCATTATTAGTTAAAGAAATAACTACATCTTCTTCAGGAATTAAATCTTCATCTTCAATATCAAATGAACCCTGAATGATTTCAGTTCTTCTCTTATCACCATACTTCGCTTTGATTTCAAGAAGTTCCTGATCAATAATCGCAATAATTCTTTCTTTATTCGCAAGAATATCTTTTAAATCTGCGATTGTTTCTAATAATGCATTTAATTCATTCTCAATCTTTTCTCTTTCCAATCCAGCAAGTCTTTGTAACTGCATTTCACGGATAGCCTTTGCCTGTCTTTCAGACATATCAAATTCATCCATTAATCTCTGCTGAATAATTTCTGTTGTACGAGAACTTCTAATTAAATTAATAATCGCATCAATCTGATCAATAGCACGCTTTAAACCATCTAAGATATGAGCACGATCTTCTGCCTTCTTTAAATCGAATAATGTTCTTCTACGAATCACATCTTCCTGATGTTCTAAGTAAACATTAATCATTTCTTTTAAAGACAATGTCTTAGGTTCACCATTGACTAAGGCAATATTGTTGACACCAAAAGTAGTCTGTAATGCAGTTAACTTGTATAACTGATTTAAAATAACTTCTGGCTGTACATCTCTTCTTAACTCAATAACAATACGAATACCTTCACGGTCAGATTCATCTCTTAATTCTGTAATACCATCGATATTCTTTTCTTTTACATGAGCTGCAATCTTTTCAATTAAACGTGCCTTATTGACCATATATGGTAATTCAGTTACGATGATTGCTTTCTTATTACTACCGATATCTTCAATATCAGTCTTTGCTCTCATGACAATCAAACCATTCCCTGTCTCATAGGCTTTCTTAATAGCCCCACGGCCTAAAATATAAGCGCCTGTAGGAAAATCAGGACCAGGGATATAATTATCCATTAACTCTGTAATTGTAATATCAGGGTTCTTAGAAACAGCAAGAATCGCATCAACCACTTCACCTAAGTTATGTGAAGGAATATTTGTTGCCATACCTACCGCAATACCAGTAGACCCATTAATCAATAAGTTAGGAATACGAGAAGGAAGCACATTAGGTTCCTTTTCTTCACCATCATAGTTAGGGACAAAATCAACAGTATCCTTGTTGATATCTCTTACCATTTCCATCGCAATCTTAGACATTCTTGATTCTGTATAACGCATTGCGGCAGCGCCATCACCATCAATAGAACCAAAGTTACCATGTCCATCTACTAACATATATCTATATGAGAAATCCTGTGCCATACGTACAAGGGCTTCATAAATAGAACTATCACCATGTGGGTGATATTTCCCCATTACTTCCCCAACAATACGGGCAGACTTCTTATAAGGCTTATCACTATAACAGCCTAATTCATTCATACCATGAATAATACGTCTCTGTACTGGCTTTAAACCATCTTTCGCATCAGGAAGAGCTCTAGCCACAATAACACTCATCGCATATTCCATGAATGATTTCTTCATTTCACCTGTTAACTGTATATCTTTAATACCTCTTTGTTCCATGACTATCTCCTTCCTTAAATATCAAGATTTTCTACATACTTCGCATTTTCTCTAATGAAATCTCTTCTAGGTTCAACACGTTCACCCATCAACATATCAAATAGCTGATCAGCCTGCATTGCATCATCTAACTGAATTCTATTTAATACACGATTTTCAGGATTCATAGTTGTTTCCCATAACTGTTCTGGATTCATTTCACCTAGCCCTTTATAACGCTGAATTGTATATTTCGCATTAGGACCAAGTTCTTCTTTTAGTTTATCTAACTCATAATCACTATATAAATAATGATCATCCTTACCATGTCTTAATAAATAAAGAGGTGGCTGAGCAGCATAAACATAACCATTCTCAATTAAAGGTTTTAAATAACGATATAAGAAAGTAAGCATTAAAATTCTAATATGACCACCATCGACATCGGCATCGGTCATGATGACAATCTTATGATAACGTAGTTTATTGATATCAAACTCATCACCAATACCAGTACCAAATGCGGTAATCATAGATCTAATTTCCGCATTACCAAGAATTCTTTCTAAACGTGCTTTTTCAACATTCAAGATCTTACCTCTTAAAGGAAGAATAGCCTGAATCTTTCTATCTCTACCAGATTTCGCACTACCTCCGGCAGAGTCCCCTTCGACGATGAATATTTCACATTCACTTGGATCCTTAGAAGAACAGTCTGCAAGCTTACCAGGAAGATTAGAGACATCTAAAGCTGTCTTTCTTCGAGTCATTTCTCTTGCACGCTTCGCTGCCATTCTTGCCTTAGAAGCCAATGTAACTTTATCCATGATAATCTTCGCAGTATCAGGATTTTCTAATAAGAACTTATCCAATGCATTCGCAAGAATAGTAGATACAATCTTTCTTACTTCCGCATTACCTAATTTAGTCTTTGTCTGTCCTTCATACTGAGGATCAGGGTGCTTAACTGATACAATCGCAGTTAAACCTTCACGACAGTCATCACCACTTAAAGAGTCATCTTTATCCTTTAAGAAGTTGTGACTTTTTGCATAGTTATTAATAACACGTGTTAAAGCTAAACGGAAACCTTCTTCATGTGTTCCACCTTCGTGTGTATTGATATTATTACAGAATGAATAGATATTTGGCTGATAACCATCATTGTACTGCATAGCTATTTCCACGGAAATATCATTCATTGTATCTTCACAATCAATAATACGATCATGTAATGGTGTCTTATTCTTATTTAAGAAAGCCACATACTCTCTTAAACCACCTTCATAATGATATTCATCTACTTTTGCAGGATCTAATCTTTCATCCTCTAATACAAGCTTTAAGCCTTTATTTAAGAAAGCAAGTTCTCTTAATCTCTGACTTAATACACCATAATCATAAACTGTTGTTTCAGTGAAGATTTCAGGATCAGCCTTAAATATTACAGTTGTTCCTGTTTCTTCCTGATCACAATCTCCTACAACCTTTAAAGAACTAACAGGTGTTCCACCATTTTCAAAACGTTGATAGTAAATATGTCCTTCACGGTGAACATAAACTTCTAGCCATTCACTCAAGGCATTTACGACAGAAGCACCTACACCATGTAGACCACCAGAGACCTTATAGCCTCCTCCACCGAATTTACCACCGGCATGTAATACAGTAAAAATAGTTTCAATTGTATTCTTACCTGTTTTCACATTCATACCAGTAGGCATACCACGACCATTATCAATGACCTTTACAACATCACCTGGTAATAATACAACTCTGATCTTATTACAGAAACCTGCGAGTGCTTCATCGATAGAGTTATCCACTATTTCCCATACAAGATGGTGTAAACCTCTTGCAGACGTTGTCCCGATATACATACCAGGTCTCTTTCTAACGGCTTCTAGCCCTTCTAAGACTTGAATATCGGATTCATCATAATGTTCTACTTTTTCTTCCATTTACTTATCCTCCTTCAACGTTCCTTTCTCTATTCTTAAAACCAAAGCATCATCTAGTGAATGATGATAACCTAAATCAAAATGCGTTGTTGTAATAAATGTCTGTACCTTATGATCAATCAGATTCAAAAGCTTCATCTTTCTCTCTTCATCTAACTCACTCAATACATCATCTAACAACAAGACAGGATACTCACCTATCTGCATCTTCACTATTTCTACTAACGCAATCTTTATCGATAAGATGATAGATCGCTGCTGCCCCTGGGATGCAAACATACCAGCATCATTCTCATCTAAAAAGATTTTTAAATCATCCTTATGAATACCATCTACAGTATTCCCTTGAAATATATCTCGCTTATAATTCTTTTTATATTTATCAAGAATACCCTCTTTTGAAATATCCTTGAACTGCGTATGATATCTCAAAACAAGCTTTTCTTTACCAGAAATATAAGCATACATCTGCCCACTGATCTCATTCAACAACTCTATGAACTTCATACGTCTTTGAATCAGATCTTCTTCTAATTCTGCCATCTCCTCACTCAGTACTTCTAGATACATATCAGGTTCCTTATGTCCATCATGAAGCATCTTTAAGTACTTATTTCTTTCCTTCATCAACTTATTATATTTATTCAAGTTAAACATATAGATTGGTGAAATCTTAGAAATCTCAGTATCTATCAAAGTACGTCTCATCTTAGGAGATCCTTTAATCAACTGGAGATCCTGAGGAGTAAATAAGATCACATTAAAATAACCCAGATAATCACTTGTCTTACTCACAGCCTTATCATTAATAAAAGCCTTCTTGCCTTCTTTAGACACGACAACCTTTAAATCGTACGGACGTGTACCATTTACAACATGACCTGACACACGTGTATAAGACTGATCGAACATGATCAATTCATCAAGCATACGGGACTTGAAGCTTCTTGTAGTAGACAAGAGATAAATCGCTTCAAGTATATTCGTTTTACCCTGTGCATTATCCCCAATGATAATATTAACCAGTGGATGAAAATGAAAGGTTTGCTTTTCATAATTACGAAATTGAATCAGATTAAGCGTTTTGATTTCCATGGATTACATACTGGCGACGATCTACTTCAAACACATCACCATCTCTTAGTTTCTTACCACGTCTACGGTCTACTTCTCCATTTACAAGAACATGACCTTCCTGAATCATAATCTTTGCTTCAATGCCACTTTGTGCTTCTCCACATAATTTCATAGCCTGACCTAAAGTAATATATTCAGTATGTATTAAGACTTCTTTCATTTCATCACACATCCTTTGCGCTAATTTTGCTTTCTACATTATAGCACAAAAACATAAAAAAAAGAAGTTTATAGCCCCTTTTTTCAAGGGAGAGATAAACTCCATTTTCCTACAAATTTCAATTACAAGCCAAATTTTACCCAAATAAGAGAATAGACCCTTTATTTTACCTAGTAAGTTCTTACTGGAAGAACAACCTGAATGTTATCATTTACATCTAAACCAGTAATCTGGAAAGGTCTCATCTTTTCAGTAAAGCGTAGCTGAATAGTTTCTGTACCAATAGAACGGATCGCATCAGCTAAATACTTTGCACTAAATGAAATAGTCATTGGTTCACCTTTATAGAATGCTTTTGTTAGGTTTTCTTCTACTGAACCGATTTCCTGTGAATAAGAAGAAAGAACATTCTCATCAGGAGACATTGTTAGTTTTACAATATTACTCTGTTCATCAGATAGTAAAGAAGCACGGCTGATAGCACCAAGTAATGCTGAACTATTGATAGACATAGTATAAGAACCCTGATCTTCTACTAAACGTGATGTATTAGGATAAGTACCATCAATTAAACGAGTTAATACAAGATACTGACCAATCACAAATAATACTTTACGATCAGATACATAAAGATCAATCATTTCATCTTTTTCAATAATGTGAATAATCTGATTTAAAGACTTCTTAGGAATAACAATATTAAACTGAATATCATCTTCAATTGGCATGCTTACCTGAGCTAAACGATAACTATCAGTCGCAATACATACAAGCTTATGCTGATCTACTTTGAAATTCACACCAGTAAGTACTGGTCTAGTTTCTTGTTCACTGGTTGCAAATAAAGTCTTTTCAATAATCTTTTTGAAATCATAAGACTTCATAGAGAAGTGTTTACCATTCTTATTTAAATCAATACGTGGGAAGTCAAAAGACTTAGAACCATTTAAATCAAATAAAGAACTTTCTGAAGTAATACGAGTTAAAGTACCATCTACTACCTGAATATGAACTGTATCGCCATCAATCTTACGAATAATTTCTAAGATATACTTAGAAGATAAAACAACAGATCCAGTCTGGTTAATAATAATACCTTCATTAATTGTAGTCTGAATACTGATATCACTATCAGATGCAGTCAATACTAAACCATCTTCTAATAAGTCAAACTTAATACCTGTTAAGATAGGTAAAGGACTCTTTAAGGAAACAGCTCTAGAAACCTTAGTAAGTGCATCTAATAAGACAAGTCTATTAATATTAAAATCCATTTTTTTCTCCTTTATTTATTTTATTAATTAAAGAATAATTATAATAATACTGTGCATAATGTGCATAAGTTGCGTTTTTATTGAGTATTTCAAAAGAATTCTCATTTTTGACGGTGCACAAGTTGTGCATACGTGTGCTTAACTTAAGCGTTCCATTAAATCATTGATCGCTGTTTTATAGTTAGGATCCTGTTTCATCTTCTTCTTAACTTTAGAACAAGCTTTCATGATTGTGGAATGATCTCTTCCTCCAAATTCCTGTCCAATCTGGATATAGGAAATATCAGGAACGAGCTCTCTAACAAGATACATCGCGATATGTCTTGCCGTAATAATATTGTTTGTACGTGATTTACTCGTTAACTGAGTCACTGATAGATTGTAGTAAGAAGCAACTGTTTCCTTAATGGTATCAGGAGTCGCTTCTTTTTTAGTAATTGTCGTTGTGTTATCAGGATTATCAAATGCTTCTAAAGCAAAATCTAAGCTGATATGATCAAGATTTTGTCCACATACTACTTTATAGAATAGAAGTGTTGTAATAGCGCCTTCTAAGTCTCTAACATCCTTATTGAAATGAGAGGCAATAAAATCCAATACTTCTTCATCAATAGGATAATCAATCATACGTGATTCAATCTTTTTCTTTAAGATTGCCTTGGCTGTTTCAAATTCAGGATTATCAATAGTCACTGTTAACCCTTGTCTAAAACGAGAAACAAGGCGGTTTTCCATCCCTTTTAGCTCTACAGGAGGTTTATCACTCGTAATAACAATCTGTTTTCCTGAATGTTGTAAAGTATTGAAGATATTGAAGAACATCTCCATACTTCCCTCTTTATTCGCAATAAACTGGATATCATCAATCAATAATATATCCACACTACGATAACGACGATTAAAAGACGCAATCGTATTATTGCCAATAGCTTCTACATAATCATTCACAAATGCTTCTGCATTTGTATAAAGAATACGTTTACCTGGAAATTTAGTTTTCACATAGTTACCAATCGCATTCAACAAATGTGTCTTTCCAAGTCCGGAATTACTATGAAGGAATAAAGGATTATATGTACCAGGTTTTAATGCGACAGCAAGTGCTGCATTTTGAGCAATTCTATTACAATTACCCACAACAAAGTTATCAAAAGTAAGATCTGCACTTAAATGATCATCAAAATCTTCTACTTCTTCCTTAACTTCTACTACAGGAGCCTTTGCCTTATTCATGTTGTCATATTCCTGGTTTGACATTACCTTTATAGTGGCTTTAATACCTGACACTTCATAGAAGAATTCTGCAAGCTGTTCACTTGCATCCTCAATAAAGGTCTTATTAAAAACCGATTCTATAGTAATAATTAATTCATTGTTCTGCAGTTCTTTAGCCTCTGTCTGGGTGAATATTGAGTCGAATACAATCTTATCGTCACTGTTTTCTCCATAGCGATTGAGGGTTTCTGTCCAGAACTGCTTTAAGTTGTCCATATATTCACCTTCCTTTGCACCCCTCATTATAAAAGAAAATGTGACTAATGACTAGTGAATATTGATTATTCACAGCATGGATGTGCACAAAAAATGGTGAATAAGTAGTTATTCATAGGTTATTCAGAGTCTTTTTCACGAGATATTCACATTTTTATTGTGAACTTAACGCTATTTTTTGAATTCTTCACACTTATTCACAAAAATTGAGAATATCTAAAAAATAGTGTTGCACCATGTTTTATGTGCATATATGTGCGGTATTTCCTCTATTCACCACTTATTCATAATATTGTGCACATAAAAAAATATGTTATATAGGAGAAAAATGATGGTTTTACACAATATGTGAATGAATGAATTCCGATGGGGAATGAAGTGTGGAAAATAGCTGTGAAGAAGCAAAAACTGTTGAATATAAGCCAAAATTTCTTATAAATAATATTGACTTAAAATAGTATTTCCCATATAATGACACTGCATATGTTATGTAGTATAAAAAAAGTAGCTACATATTGGAGGTGTAAAAAGAATGAAAAGAACATATCAGCCAAATAAAAGAAAAAGAGCTAAGACTCATGGCTTCAGAGCTAGAATGGCAACTGTAGGTGGACGTAAAGTTATCGCTAGACGTCGTAAAAAAGGAAGAAAAGTATTATCTGCCTAAAAAAAATCCACTTTAATGTGGTTTTTTTTCTAAAAGAAATATGAAAAAAGAATTACGTGTAAAAAAGAGTACTGAATTTGAAACCATTATAAAGAAAAGAAAAAGCGTAGCGAATAGAGAGTTTGTTTTATATTGGAATCCTAATGATCTAGAGCATATGCGTATTGGTTTATCAGTCGGTAAGAAAATAGGGAATGCCGTTGCCAGAAACAAGACTAAGAGACAAGTAAGAATGATGGTTCATGAATTGTTCACAAAAGAAGACCATAATGACTACATTCTGATTGTTAGAAAACCCTATTCTCAGAATGATTTTGAACAGAACAAGAAATCTCTTCAAAATCTATATTTAAAAATGAAAAAAAGAATGGAGAAGTAAAAATGGTATTAGATCCTCGTACAAAGAAGTACTTAAAGATCTTTGCGGTGATTGCTTTAGTGTTCATTTTTACAGGGTGTACAAGTAATGTTGACAAGAACGGTCATTTATTAGCAAGCCGTGCTATCAATGAATCAACACCATGGTCACTAAAAGCAGGATTTTTTGATTTTATTCTTACAATTCCTATCGCAAAGGGAATCCTATTAATCACTTCATGGACAGGTAATGTCTTATGGGGTGTCATCTTAATGACTATTCTTATCAACTTGATTATCTTACCAGTTATGATCAAGTCTACTATTTCTACACAGAAGATGCAGATGCTTCAGCCAGAAATGGAAAGAATCCAGAACAAGTATCGTGGTAAGAATGATCAGACTAGTCAGATGCGTATGCAGAATGAAATTATGAACTTATACAAGAAAAATAACGTTTCTATGTTTGGTTCATTATGGACTTTCTTAACATTACCTATCATGTTTGCAATGTATGGTGCTGTTCAGAGAATCCAGATCTTGTATACATCACAGGCATTTGGTATGAATTTAGGTTTAACACCTTTATCTCAGATCACTAGTGGTAAATTCATTTATATTGCCGTTATTTTAGTTATGGCTTTATCTCAGTTCTTCGCTATCGAAATCAACAACTTAATGTTGAAGAGAAACAAGAAGTATAAACCTTCTGCTCAGCAGAACCAGATGAAGACTATGAATATCGTAATGACATTAATGATCATCTACTTTGGTTTAATCATGCCAACAGCTATGTCATTCTATTGGATTACAACTAACTTAATTACTGTAGTCAGAACAGTATTTATTCAGATTCAGTATATTGAAAAGCAAGAAAATCAGAAAGACACTAATGTAATTAGGTAATCATTATGAATACTTATGAAGCTAAAACAGAAGAAGAAGCATTAAATTGTGCTTGTCAGGACTTAGGTATTACACCAGAAGAATTCCATTATGAAGTTGTTGAAGTTCATAAGGGAATATTCAGTAAGAAAGTTGTTATTGCTGGATGGTGTGAATCTATGGTTGAAGAATATGTAGGTCAGTTCGTAGAAAAAACATTAAGTTCTTTAGGTTTCGAAACACAGACTACTGTCTTCAAACAGGATGATCGTATCTACTGTAATGTAGAAACAAGTAATAACTCAGTTGTGATTGGTAAGAATGGTGTTATTTTAAGAGCATTAAACTTCATTACTAAGAGTGCTGTGAATACTCAGTTCAAACAGCGTATTGAAATCTCTGTAGATATCAATGGTTATAAGGAACAGAGATACCAGAAGGTTGCTGCAATGGCTAAACGTTTTGGTAAGAAAGTACAACATTCTAAGATCAATATGAAGTTAGATCCTCTACCAGCTGACGAAAGAAAAGTCATTCATCAGGTGATTGCGGAAATGCCACATCTTGCAACACAGTCACACGGTGAAGGTAAAAACCGTTACTTAGAAATTTATTATGTTGATTAAAGAAGGCTCTGCCTTCTTTTTTTTACATTCTTTTGATAGAATGGATAGGAAGGGAGATGCGCATGAAAAAATTGAATTTATTAGAAGGACGTATTGTCCCTCTTCTTATAAAATTAACACTACCTATTATTGGTACATCATTTCTAGAAATGGCTTATGCACTGATTGATATGCTTTGGATTGGAAAGCTTGGTGCTTCCTCTATTGCAGCAGTTGGTGTAGCAGGTATGTTTAGCTGGTTATCGCAGGGACTCGCAATGATTGCGACACAGGGTGGACAAGTTAAAACAGGACATTCATTAGGTGCAGGTAATCAAGAAGCAGCTACAGATTATGCTTCATCTGCGATTCAGTTAGGGATTATATTCGCACTATTATTTTCTTTCTGTACAGTTGTATTCTCAAGTTTCTTTATTGGTTTATTTGGCTTATCATCACAAGCCACTATTAATCAGGCTATTAACTATTTACGTATTACATGTGGTTTGATCATTTTTAACTTCTTAAATATTATTATGACTGGTATTCTAAATGCCTCTGGTGATAGTCAGACACCATTCCAGTGTAATAGTGTTGGTTTGTTATTGAATATTGTTTTAGACCCATTCTTTATCTTTATATGTAATCTAGGTGTTGTAGGTGCAGCACTTGCGACAGTATTAGCTCAGGTTTCTGTATTCCTACTATTTATGAGACATAACTTTAAGAAGAATACATTACTTAAACATATTTCATTGAAGAAGGTTTATTCAAAGTTTTATTATAAGAATATACTTAGAATTGGTTTTCCATTAGGATTACAGAGTATGTTATTTTCTGTATGTTCAATGGTAGTGGCTGCTTTTGTAGCTGAGTTTGGAGATGCAGCTGTTGCCGCACAGAAGGTAGGTACACAGGTAGAAAATATTTCTTGGTGTATGGCAACTGGATTCCAGACATCTATTAATGCATTTATTAGTCAGAACTATGGAGCTGGTAAGTATGATCGTGTAGAAAAAGGATATCGTACAATGCTGGTATTCTCTGTACTATGGGGTATTGTATGTACAAGTTTGATGGTATTCTTCCCTCATGTGATTTATGGCTTCTTTACTGATGATTTAATGGTAACTCAAATTGGAGAAAACTATCTACGTATAGTGGGTCTATCAGAGACATTTATGATTCTAGAATTAATGATTTCTGGAGCCTTTAGTGGATTAGGAGAAACAATTCCTCCTTCTATCACCAGCATTATATTCACTTTAGGACGTATTCCAGCTATTTTATTAATATTAAATACATTCCATTTGAATGGTATCTGGTGGGTTATTTCTTTCTCAGGTATTATTAAAGGTCTGGTTAATTTTATTTGGTTCTATAAGTATAAGAAAAGAACACTTAAGGAGGTATGACGATGAATGATGATATTATTTGTGCTATTGCGACATCTCGATTAGAAGCCGCTATTTCTATTATTCGTATATCGGGTAAAGGATGTATTGATTTTGTTCAAAGCTTCTTTACAGGTAATCTAAATAAGAAGTCTCAGACTATTTCTTATGGCTATATTGTAGATGGTGAAGAGAAAGTAGATGAAGTACTTATTTCTATCTATCGTGGACAACATACATTTACTGGTGAAGAAATGGTAGAAATCAACTGTCATGGTGGTGTCTTTATTACGAATAAAGTTCTTTCTTTATGTTTAAAGAAAGGAGCTAGAATGGCTGAGCATGGAGAATTCTCTAAGCGTGCATTCTTAAATGGACGTATTGATTTATCCCAGGCAGAAGCAATTAGTGATTTAATTACAGCTAATAATGATCAGGCAGCTAAACTAGCATTAAAAGGAATACAGGGGAATATCACAAACTTCATTAAAGACTTAAAAGAAGATTTAATTAAAATTATTACTCAGATTGAAGTAAACATTGATTATCCAGAATATGAAGATATAGAAGAACTAACAGCTGAAAAGCTGTTACCTGGTTCTGTATCTTTAAGAAAGAAGATGGATGATATTCTTGATCGTTCTAAGAACATGCATTTAATAAAGGATGGTATTTCTACTGTCATTGTAGGGAAACCTAATGTAGGTAAGTCTAGTTTATTGAATGCATTATTAGAAGAAGATAAAGCCATCGTAACCGATATTGCAGGAACGACTAGAGATGTAGTAGAAGGTTCTATTCGTTTAAATGATATTGTATTAAATATGATTGATACAGCAGGTATTAGAGAAACAGAAGATAAGATTGAACATATGGGTGTTAAGAAGTCTTTATCTTTGATTGATCAGGCTGATTTAGTACTAGTTGTATTAGATGGTTCTAGACCAATAGAGGCAGAAGATAAGGAACTATTAGAACGTACTGAAGGATTAAATAGAATTGTATTAATCAATAAGTCTGATAAGGGCTGTGTGATTGATACAGAAGGTATTCATATTAGTGCTAAAGAGAATCATATAGATGAATTGATTCAACATATTAAAGATGAGTTTGACTTTAGTGCTATTACTAATTCTCAGGCACAGGTACTTGCGAATCAAAGACAGGTACAGTTATTAGAGAAAGCTTCACAGTCATTAAATGTTGCGATTCAGGCAATGGAGGATGGTATTCCTACAGACTTGATTGTGACTGATTTATATGATAGCTGGGAGAACCTAAAAGAGATTTTAGGTGAACAGGCTAAAGAAGATTTACTTGATGAATTGTTTAAGAGATTTTGTATAGGGAAATAGAAAAATCCTCTAGGTGTGTCCTAGAGGATTTTTCTTTTTGGAAATAAAAGGAAGGATTTCTCCCTTCCATACTTTAACGCCCTACACTTATGGCGGTAGGAGCCGTACTGATAAGGTATTTCTACCTTCGAATAGATTATAGAATAATATGTTGATTTTTCAAGAGTTTTATTCAGGTTTAGAAGTACTACATTGCACTCTGTCATAAGACTAACTACTCCCACGGGCAAGCCCGTGGGAGTAGTCAGCTCGCAGTGCTTCTTGAAAGAATACTGCAGTTCAAGGTGCTTAACAACAAATACAGCACATCAGA
>NZ_DAWDDM010000018.1:0-14284 GCF_052354645.1 Catenibacterium sp. | reverse complement strand
ATAGTACCAACTAAAAAACCATGTGAATAAGTATTACGTTTTACTTCTATAAAAAGAACATTGTTAAAGCAGAAAGCAACTAGTATTTCTGAAATAACCTGTATTAAGAAGAAAGGAACAACAATTAATATTTTTTGGATTATTTTTCCTTCAAATTGGAAAGAAACATAAAGAAAGTATACAATTAATAAGATGATACCTTTTATTGGTGATGCTCCAGTATAATTAATTAAACTTTCAACCAAAATAAAAATAAGTAAAATGAGTAAATATTTACTTTTAGAGTATTTAGACGACAAAAAAGAATTTGCGATATAGCTAATCAAAAGAAATGCAACAATATTAGAAATGATTATCATAACATGTCTTGTAGAAAATCATTGTATTTTTGATTAAATTCTTTTTTATAATGTCTAGAAAGTGGTATTACATCATTATTAACTAAAATAATTTCATTCTTTTTAAATGCACTGATATATTCAAAATTTACTAAATACTCTTTATAAGGATAACTAAAACCGTATTCTTTCAATTTCTCATACCAATACTTCAATGTACAATTAGTCACAGTAGTTTTTCAATCAAGCGCATGTACAATTGATTTTCTATCTATAAATTCAATATACAATATATCTTGAACAAAAATCTTATAAGGACTTATTTTATCGTCATAAATGCTCACAGATTTTTTTATATATTTTTTTATTACTGCTCTCATCTCTAAATTAAATTCAAGTTGATTAATTGGTTTAATAAAATATCTATCCGCATGAATTTTATAACCATCAATCGCATATTTAGAGTAGCTTGTTGTAATAACGATTCTACAATTATGATTTATTGTATTTAATTCTAATCCTAGATCTATTCCTTTTTCATTATGGATTTCCATATCTAAAAAAAGTAAATCTGCTTTAGAGATGTTTTGAATGACCTCTGTTTTACTTTTGCATATATGAGTTTGATAATCTAGGTTTGTTTTTTGAAACAAACCGTTTAAACAAAATAAAAGATGTTCAATGTCTTTTAAATTATCATCATAAATTAATATGTTCATCATGAAGTAAATGCCTCCTAATACTATTGTAACAAATATCGTGATACAATAGAAACATCAATTAATAATGTACATATTCAGTTGGGAGCTACATAAGATGAAGATAGGAATAATAGATGATGATACTCAATTCAGCCAAGTCATAAAGAATAAGATAGAAGAAAATACATGCTTTAGTAAAAGTAGTATTGATGTATTTAATAATGATTTCAAATCACTTCAATTAAAAGATTATGATTATTTGTTTATAGATATTTTATTGATGAAGGATAATGGTATCACTATTGCGAAAAGTATAGATAATAAGAATACACGCATCATATTCATGTCTAATAATGAAACACTTGTTTATGATTGTTTTGATATTGCGCTTTACTTCTTTATAAGAAAAACATCTTATGAAGATGATTTAGAAAGATTATTTATCAAGATAGATAAAGATCAGGCTGAAAACCATAAACAATATCTCGTTGATAAGAAAAACAATCAATACATTAATCTCAAGGATATCATCTATGTTCAATCTCATAGAAATACATGTACCTTTTACACAGAAGATAATGAATATGTTCAATACACAACATTAAAGAAATGTTCTGAAGAGTTATGTTCCAATGTAGCATTCTATAAAATAAACTCATATACCATTATTAATTTTAAATATGTTACTAAAATCAATAATCAAAGTGTGACTCTTATGAACAGCCAAACATTTAATGTCTCTAGAAAATCAAAAGATATTATTGAAAAATACCATGCCTACAGGAGGTACATGCAATGATGAGTTTCTTATATTTTTGTTGTATAGAAGCATTACTGACATATCTCCTTAGAACAAATAAAACAGCTATTTTTATTGCCTCTTTATTGATCAATTGTCTTCTTAGTGTATTTACAAATCATCCCCTATTACAGGATCTCTTGTTAATAGAATCTTTATGCTTCTTATTCTATTATTATTCAGATAGGCTGTTATCAGAAATTATCTTCTATCTTTCATTCTTAACTGTTATAAAGAATTTAGTTGTTCTAATACCAATATCCCCTATTGTTTCATTAATCATCTATATTCTTATTATCTCTGCATTCGCTATTATTCAAAAGCTTTATCCTATCGATAATAAGAATCTTTATTGGGGATTACTTATGGCTATATCCTTAAGTACTCTATGTATTTATCATATTCTCTATAATGACTTTCTTAATATATTAGGCATAAACTGTAATCTCATTATTCTTATAACCCTTTTGATTACTATCATTATTTCCTATTACTTATTCCTTAGATATACCAAACTTAATCATGAACAACAGCTTCTTAACCAGGCTATTGATCATTTTAAGAATGATCAACAAAACTATGCCTTCATTGAAAAGAAAAACAATGAACTCTATAAGCTAAGACATGACTTAAAATATGATTACCTTCAGATGAAAGAATATGTAAAAAGAAAAGAATTTGAAAATGTGAATGAGATGATAGACAAAAGAATAGATTCTCTCAACGATCATAACATGCTGATCATATCTGGTAATAAGCTGTTTGATTCATTTATTAATATGAAATTAGAACAGCTTAAACTCAACAACATTAAACCAGCTATTATTGTATCTATTCAGGATATATCATTTATAGAGGATGAACATTTGAATATCCTTATAAATTATCTGTTTGATATCGCAATAGATTGCATGGAAAATAATGAATTAGAAATAAAAATAATGGAAGACCAATGTGCCTTTGAAATCACATTGTATATGAATGATGCAAAAGAAAGAATCAATCAAATGAAATATGATACTCTTGTATTAATACTGCATAAATATCATGGAAGCTTACAAGTACAGCATGTTGGTGCATCACTCTATATCTCTACTCTTATACCTGTTTCATAACAGGTTTTTTTTGTTTATTATCCTCATAAATCGGTCAAACGTCCTCAAGATATTATTTATTTTTTTAAAGGTTGTATGATTGAAATAGGAGGTGCTTTACTATGATTGAGATGAAACATTTAAATATAAATTTTGGTGATCAAGTCATATTCAATGATGCTCATTTTAAAACATGTCCTGGTCGAATCAATGGTATTATTGGTAAAAGTGGATGTGGTAAAACAACATTCCTAAAATCATTATTATATCAGTACAAAGATAATCTTCTTTATATAGATGATGTGATTATCAATGATTCTAATAAAGAAGATTATCTATTAAACAAGGTGTCTTATATTGATCAATTTGGGACATTCTTTGATAACATGAAAGTATATGAACATTTTGAATTTATTAATCACCTACAAGAAAGCCAATATGATCAAGCCAAAATGAACAATATGCTTCATCTAGTAGGATTGGATCTTATAGATCCATCCTGCTATCCTTCTTCTTTATCTATTGGGCAGAGAAAAAGATTCTTAATAGCGTTATCCATGTATAAAGATGCATCCATCATTATTATTGATGAACCGACTGCTTCTTTAGATCAAGAAAATAAAGAAATCGTACTTCAATTACTCGAAAAACTAAAATCAGAAAACAAATATATTATCATTACGACTCACGATGAATATCTAATAAATCATCTAGACATTACTTATAGAATAGAAAATAGAATTCTTGTATGCGATCAAAACATAGATGAAATAAATCAAACTACTCAACTGAAGAAGTCAGACATCAACAGTTATCATAAGTACTTCTTCTATAAGAATAAAAGGCAATGGTTTCAGTTTATTCTTGTATTACTTCTAGGTTCTATTATGACGATCTCTATTTCTACTAACGTAAGTGATAGTCTATTACAGGAAAATAAGTTATCAAGTGGTATAAAACAAGCCAATAAAGCAGAATTATATACAGGTAAGATGAATGATTCTTATATTGCGAATGGCGTAGATAGTTATTATATCGGTGATGCAGAGGTAAATCTTGATATAAGTACTGAGGAATTGAATCGTATTAAATCAATCAAACATGTAAAGAGTGTTTATCCATTTGATGTATTTGATACAATCAATCAAATGGAAGATGTGAGTAAAGGTACTGTTTATTATCAAGGAAGTAAAACACAGTTTGATTATTTTCAGGAAGGGAGTCCAATGGTCGTTCCCTATTACTCTTTCCAGAATATTAAAGTAGATGGAAAAGAACTTAAAGGAAATGCAATCAGTCAATCATTGGCAAGAAAGCTAGGCATAGATGAAAAAGAAAAGAACTTTAAAATATCTATAGATGTATATGTTCCAGTCCAACAATATACTTATCAATGTGAAATTGATGATTCTAAAACATTGGGTACTTTATCACAGGTTCTTACTAAGAAAGTAAATCTTGAAATAGAAATCAATCATATTATTTCAACAGATGATTATTATAATGAATTTCTTAGTGCTGGATATGTTGTACTTATGAATGACAAATCATTCTATACTATTTTAAATCAATACAATAACCAGACTCCTGATAGTTTACTAGATGCCAAAGAATACAATGCAGCTATTACTCCTTATCAAAGTAAAAATTATGTTGTAGAAGTAGACCGTATTAAGAACTTAAAAAGTGTTGAAAAAGAAATATCTCAGATTTCTAATAATTTCATTACTTATGATCAATATAATTCAGTGACAGATATGGTTGATGTCTATAAGGAAGAAAGAAAAGGAAGATATATTTTTATGGCTGTAGTGATATTAATCGCAATATTCCTTTATGTTCTTGTACAAATGAATGCATTGGATGATAGAAAGAATGAAATTAAATTGTTGAAGGTTTATGGTTTAAAGAATCAAACAATTTGTTCTTTAATGAATGATAATATGATTGTACAGTCCATCTTATCTCTATTACTAAGTATTCCTGGTTTCTTTATCGCAAGAAAAATTGGTTTCTTTGTGATTAATCGTCAGTCAATGACTATGAGTTTATTACTATTTATGATTATTCAAATAGGTGTGACTTTAGTTATTTGTTTCTTATATATATGTTATAGTCAATGGTTTGTAAAGAAGGTGGATTTATGATTGAGATGAAGAATATCAATCTATCTTTTAAGAATCATATATTGTTTAAGAACCAGAATATAAGTATTCCGTCTTCTCAAATAACTGTAATTACTGGTGAAAGTGGTTCTGGTAAATCCACTTTATTATTTGAACTTGCAGGACTAACACATTATTCCAAGAATGAGTTTTATACCGACAGTAATGATTATGGTTTTGTATTTCAGGATTGTAGATTATTTGATGATTTAACAGCAATACAGAATATTCAACTATTTAGTGAGCTTGCTGAAGTTCCATTTCATAAAGATCAAATGATGAAGCTATTGGATGAATTAGATTTAAATATTGATTTAAATGGAAAAGTAGATGTTTTATCTGGTGGTCAAAAACAGAGATTACTTATATTATGCTGTATGATGAAGAATCCGGATATTATCTTTTTAGATGAGCCTACCGCTTATCTAGATACGATCAATAGAGAACATATGAGAAAGATTCTTTATAAATTATGTCATAGATATCATAAGACAGTTGTGATTGCGACACATGATATGGGTATGTTGGAGATTGCTGATATACATTACCATATAGAGCACCAGCAAATCATATTAAAGAAAGAATCTTATACAGAGATCAATAAAATAGAACCTAAAGAACATATTCATACAAATCCTGTTACCTATTACTTAAAGGCTGAGAAGTCCAATAGAATCCATTATAAAAGAAATATTGTGATAAGTATTATGATGATCATAGTGACATATATGATGTGCTTTCAAGCTTATTATCAAAAAGAAACAGACACTATGATTAATAAAGCAATTGATAATGAATTAAGGATTTCTTATAAAGATGGTGGTAATGCTTATGATATGGGCGGTCAGCCTATTCCTAAAACACTCATTCAAGACATATCCAACAACAGTATGGTTCAAAGTATTCAGCCATTCTTCCAATGGAATGTCTTAAATACGCAGGAGACTATTGTCATACAGCCTTATTATGGGAATATGAAAACACATAAGACTTATACAAAACAATCATTTAGTATTGAGAATAAACAACTCAATACAGATCATGTCTATATTTCTTATTCTCTCTATCAAAAACTAAACAAGAATATCCATATCAAAGGTATTCTTCAAATACCCACAAGTAATACCTACACCTTCAACATGATTCCATTTGAACTCGTTAATGCGAATGTCACAGATAAAGATATTCATAACCGATATACAAAAACAACAGAAAACATTATTTATATATCTCCAAAACTGTATCAGATGATAATAAGTCAATATACACAAAACAATACATATCAGTCCAATGTATATGTCATTAAAGTAAACTCATATAAGAACATTCAATCTGTAACTGAATTTATTAAAAAACATGATTCTGATATAAAGGTCTATAATACTGTTTCTTCTGCAATATTAAATAAAACAACTACATTTGGATTTGAAATGATACAGCAGTTCTCTATGATTATGTTTGTCATGTTTATGAGTACATGTTTTATTATTGGAATATTTGATATTGTTTCTAGACGCTATCAATATGCACTACTATTAGTGAATGGATTGAATAGATTACAATGTCTACAATTAATATTAAAAGAAAGATCTTCTTATTGTCTGGTATCTATCATTCTATCTATGATTTCAGTCCTATCTCTATTCTTCTTCCAATATCATATATTACCTTCTATAATGATAGAACAAGCTATTTCTATCTTAATCCTAGTGAATTCAGTTATTCTAATTATTCCTTGTTTGACTTTTCTTGTATTAATGAGATCAAACAATGAAGGAAATCTATTAAAGACAAGTGAGTGATGATTATGAAAAAACTACCCATTATTATAGTCTCTGTAGGATGTATTATTACTGGTCTTATTGTAAGTATGACTCCTGCAGTGAAAGTTGTGAATAATACTACGTATTCTTATTTCAACTATGAACTTCTCGGTATTGGTTTTGCGATTAGTTTATTGCTTGGTATTATCTCCTTATGGTTTATAAAAAGAAAAGGAAACTAATCACATATTCAATTCGGAGGGAAAAACATCTCTCCGATTTTTTTCAATACTCAATAACTTATCTATAGCTCTGTGCTTATATGATATAATTCTTATGTAGAACAACCGTATACGGTAGGTGGTTATCCTTGGTCGTTATGACGAAGGTACGCAAACCTTCGTAATTCTTCTTTAAGTTGAAAACGGAGGTGATACCTGATAACAACGTATGAAATAATACGTAATTAAAAAAAGTTCTTAAGTGTTTCTTAATTTCCACACAAATTACACATAATAGATATATAATACAAAATTGTTGAAGATATAAAGTTGAGGTAGAATAGAAATGAAAAAACGTCATTTAAGAAAGAGGGCATATGTCCTATTAGGCTGTATTGTCGTTTTAGTGCTTGGTCTAGGCATTTATTTTATGACACGTCCAGCTGTTAGCTTTAATGAAAGTACACAGGATATTGAAATCAATAGTACTTACAATCCTATGTCTTTTATTAAAAAAGTAAGAGGTAATAAGAGTGATGTGACTGTAGATAATTCTAAAGTCAATGTTAAAAAGCTTGGTAAGTATAAGATTACTTATACATTAAACAAGAAGAACTATGTATTAAATGTAGAAGTTGTAGATACTAAAAAGCCTACATTTAAAGTAGTGAATAAAGCAGTAGAAGTAGGTACTAAAGTTAAAGCAAGTGAATTTGTGACTGATATTAAAGATGAAACAAAGACTAAGACTTACTTTAAGAAAGATGTATCTTTTGATAAAGAAGGTACACAAAAGGTTATTGTTGTTGTAGAAGATCAAGGAGGTAATAAGACTGAAAAAGAAGTAAATGTGAAAGCTGTAAAGGATACTAAAGCACCACTACTTGCAGGTCTTCAGAATTATGATACGACAATAGGTTCTAACATTGATTTCATGAAGGGTATTACTGTAGAAGATGATTTTGATAAGAATCCTAAGGTATCTGTAGATAGCAGCAAAGTAGATTTTGGAAAAGCAGGTACTTATAAAGTCATCTATACAACTAAAGATAAGTCTGGTAATGAAAGAAAGTATACACAGACTGTTATTGTGAATAATCCACGTCCTGCCAATGCAGTTGCACCTAGTGGTGAAAAGGTTGTTTATCTTACATTTGATGATGGACCTTCTCAGAATACTCAGCGTGTGTTAGATATTCTTGATAGATATCATGCGAAAGCAACATTCTTTGTAACTGGTAATGGTCAGAAATATAATTACTTAATTCAGGAAGCACATAAGAGAGGTAATACTATAGCACTTCATACTTATTGTCATGATTATCGTACTGTTTATGCTTCTACTGATGCTTACTTTAATGATTTAAATAAAGTAGGTGATATGGTTAAGGGTCTTATTGGATTTACTCCTCGTTATATTAGATTCCCTGGAGGAAGTTCTAATACAGTTTCTAGACATTATTCTGCAGGTATTATGAGTAATCTTACTAGAATGGTACAGGAAAAGGGTTATCAGTATTATGACTGGAATGTCAGCAGTGGAGATGCATCAGGTAATAATGTCCCTACTGCAAGACTTATTGCGAA
The DNA here is from genome assembly GCF_052354645.1 of Catenibacterium sp. NCBI lineage: Bacteria > Bacillati > Bacillota > Erysipelotrichia > Erysipelotrichales > Coprobacillaceae > Catenibacterium > Catenibacterium sp. The sequence goes on along the minus strand of NZ_DAWDDM010000018.1, from coordinate 5,616 downwards.
CGCAACAGCTTCTCGTAATAATCAGATTATGATCTTATTCCATGATACAGCTGCAAAGAATACAACTGTAGAAGCATTACCTAAAGTTATTGAACATTATCAGAGCCTTGGTTATACATTCAAGGGTATTGATGATACTACATTTACACCTCATCAAAGAGTATTAAACTAAAAGCCTCATTCGAGGCTTTTTTCTCATGCGTCCATAGTTCATCAAAATGCACCTATTCTCAATAATACATTTAGAAACAATATTACTTATTATAAAGGGTGATAATAGTGATATTTATGCGAAAAGAAAGCATAAAAGATTATCCCCTCCGATAAAGCCTACTCAATGTAGGCTTTTTCTTTTGGTATCCTATATTTTTTGTTTATTATTCACATTTTCATGATATAATTTTTTCGAAAAATATACTGAATAATATCGTAAGGAGATTTGTTTTGAAGAAAAGAATTATTTCAATTGTTTGTCTATTTTTACTCATCTCATTATTACCTGGATGTTCTTCAGATAAAGAAGAAGAGTCTGATGCAATTATTGTGAATGATCAGCTAGGACGTCAGATTACAATTAAAGACCAAGTAAAACGTGTAGTGAGCACTTCATATATAACAACTTCTACATGCCTCGCATTAGGAGTAAATGATCAGTTAGTTGGTATAGAAAAGAAGGCTTCTTCTAGAAGCATTTATCAAAAGACTGATCCTGATTTATTAGAACTACCTCAGGTAGGATGTGATGTCAGTCTTATCGCAAAGACAGCACCTGATGTAGTATTTATGATGAAAGAGAATAAGAATCTTATTGAGGATTTTGAAAAAAGACATATTAAAGTTATTGTGGTTGATCCTTCTAGTGAAAAGAAGTATGATGCCATGGTTTCACTTATTGCGAAAGTTTGTGGTAAACAAAACAATGCGAAGAAGTTAAAGAACTACTATAGTACTAAAAAGAGTAAGATGAACAGTTTAGGTACTTCTAATAAGCATGTTTATATTGCTTCAAAACAGTCTATTTATAGACCTGTCACACCTTCTATGTTTCAAAGTACTATACTAGACATGGCGCATGTGAAAAATGCTGTAGCGAGTATTAAAGGTGTAGACTACCCTACTATTGCGTTAGAAACATTATTAACTTTAAACCCAGATATGGTGATCATGCCTCGTAATGCTTCTTATTCAAAAGATTCTATTTATAACTATGAATTCTTCTCTTCACTTGATATAGTGAAAAACAAGAAGATTTATATTATGCCTGAAGTGGTTGAATCATGGATGGATCCTGTTCCTTCTCATATTCTTGCATCACTCTGGCTATCATATGTACTTCATCCTCATGATTATACATATGGGAATTATAAAAAGGATGTAATAGATTTTTATAAAGAGTTTTATGGTTTTAGTCTCGATGAAACACTTATCACAAAATAGAAAGGATAGAAAAAGATGTTAAATATTCAGGAATATGTAAGACCTCAGTCGCTTGAGGAAGCTTATGAACTCGTTCAGAACAGAAAAAACATTATTGTAGGTGGTATGTTATGGTTGAAGATGATGAACAGATCAGTTGAAAAGGCAATTGATTTATGTGATCTTCATTTAGATACTATCGAAGAAGATGATGAACAGTTTACTATTGGCGCAATGGTGACATTACGTCAGTTAGAAACTCATGCAGGATTAAATGCTTATACACATGATGCAATGAAGCATAGTGTGGAACATATTATTGGTGTGCAGTTTAGAAACTGTGCGACTGTAGGAGGTTCTATTTTTGGTCGTTATGGTTTCTCTGATGTATTATCTATGTTTATGGGATTAGATGCTTATGTAGAATTATATAACGGTGGTATTGTACCTATGAGAGAGTTTGCTTGGATGCGTCCTTCTCTTGATATTCTTGTACGTGTTATTGTAAAGAAGACACCTATTAAGGTTTGTTATAAGTCACAGAGAAATGTAAGTACTGATTTCCCTGTTCTTACTTGTTGTGCAAGTTATATGAATGATACTTATTCTGTAGTAATTGGTGGTCGTCCTTTAAAGGCAATTGCTTATGAGAAACAGATGGAATTAAATGATGAGTCTATTGAAGCGTTTATTGAAGAAGTATCTTCTGAAATCAAACTTGGAAGCAATAACTTAGGTAGTGCAGAATATCGTCAGAAACTTGTAAAGGTTCTTATGAGACGTTCATTAAAGGAATTGGAGGCACAGTAAGATGGAAATTACAATTACATTAAATGGAAAAACAATAACTCGTAGTATTTTACCTGATACTCTTCTTATTGATTTTGTAAGAAGTGAGCATTGTCTTAGTGTTAAAAGAGGCTGTGATACAAGTAACTGTGGATTATGTACCGTATTATTAGATAATAAACCAGTTCTTTCTTGTAGTGTTCTTGCAGCAAGAGCTGCAGGTCACGAAGTGACTACTTTAGAAGGGCTACAGGAAAAAGCAAGACCTCTTGCTGAATTTATTGCTGATCAGGGGGCTGAACAGTGTGGTTTCTGTAATCCTGGATTTATGATGAATACAATCGCATTACTAGAAGAAAATAAAGATCCTAGCGATGATGAAATTAGAGCATTCTTATCTGGTAACCTTTGTCGTTGTTCTGGTTATGAAGGACAATTAAGAGGTATTAGAAACTATATTAATTACTGCAAGGAAAATGGAAAGGAAGTGTTAGGATGAATCAGGAATTAAAGCAGGTCAATAAACCTATAAGAAAAAAAGATGCAATGAACCTATTATTAGGTAAACCTGTCTATGTTGATGATGTAACACCTCATGACTGTTTAATTGTAAAGCTTGTTCATTCTCCTCATGCTAATGCATTAATTGAGAGTATTGATACAGAAGCAGCTAAGGCAGTAGATACAATTGAAGCTGTTTATACTTATAAAGATGTGCCTCAGAAACGTTTTACTATGGCTGGTCAGACTTATCCAGAACCTAGTCCTTATGACCGCTTGATCTTAGATCAAAGAGTAAGATTCGTAGGTGATCCAGTTGCGATTGTTGCTGGTTATGATGAAAAGAAAGTAGATGAAGCATTAAAGCTTATTAAAGTAAAATATCAGGTAGAAGAAGCAGTATTAGACTTTAGAACAGCTAAGGATAATCCTATTCTTGTACATCCTGAAGATAACTGGAAAGCATTATGTCCTGTAGGGGCAGATAATAAGCGTAACTTAGTAGCATCTGCAGATGAAACACATGGTGATCTAGAAGAAGTATTTAAATCATGTGATCATGTGATTGAACGTACTTATCATGTTCCTGCAGTCAATCAGGCGATGATGGAAACATTCAGAACTTATTGTGAAATTGATACTTATGGTCGTTTACATGTCATTAGTTCTACACAGATTGTCTTCCATGCACGTCGTATTCTTGCGAATGCTTTAGATATTCCTAAATCTCAGATTCGTGTTGAAAAGCCTCGTATTGGTGGTGGCTTTGGCGCAAAGCAGTCACTTGTGACTGAAATCTATCCTGCATTTGTTACATGGATGACTAAGAAACCTTCTAAACTTATTTATACACGTACTGAATCTCAGATTGCTGGTAGTCCACGTCATGAAATGGAAGTTACTACTAAAGTGGGTGCTATGAATGATGGTACTATTCGTGCCATTGATGTATATACATTATCTAACTCTGGTGCCTTTGGTGAACATGGTCCTACTACTGTAGGTTTATCAGGTCATAAGTCTATTCCTCTTTATACAAATAATCTAGAAGCATTCCGCTTCCATTATGATGTTGTTTATACAAATAGATTATCTTCTGGGGCATATCGTGGATATGGTGCGACTCAGGGTATTTATGCATTGGAAACATGTGTCAATGAATTAGCTGATATTCTACATATGGATCCTGTAGAAATCAGAGAAAAGAACATGGTACGTCAAGGCCAGAAGATGGATGCCTACTATGGTGAAATCGCTGATAGCTGTGCATTAGATAAATGTATGGAACGTGCTAAGAAAGAATTTGACTGGGAAAACCGTAAGACTCCTACTGTAATGCCTGATGGTCGTATTAAAGCGGCAGGTGTTGCAATGGCAATGCAGGGATCAGGTATTTCTGGTGTCGATGTTGGATCTGCTACATTAAAGTTAAATGATGATGGTTCTTATATGTTAAGCATTGGTGCTGCAGATATGGGTACTGGATGTGATACTATTCTTGCCCAGATGGCTGCAGAAGAATTAGAATGTGATGTAGACAATATTGTTGTCTTTGGTGCAGATACTGATGCTTCTCCATATGATTCTGGTTCTTATGCTTCTAGTACAACTTATGTGACTGGTATGGCTGTAAGAAAAGCAAGTGAAGAACTTAAACAGAACATGTTGAAGATTGCTGCTAACAAGTGGGAATGTGATCCTGAATCATTAGTATTTACTGGCAATACAATTGATAATCCATCTACAAATGAATCATTTACTCATATGGATATTGCAACATTCTCTCAGTGTGGAAATACTGTTCCTATCCAGGTAACATGCACTCATTCATCTAAAATTTCTCCACCACCATATATGGTAGGTATGGCAGAAATTGCATTAGATAAAGAAACAGGTTCTGTAGAAATACTAGATTATGTAGCTGTTGTAGACTGTGGTACTGTCGTAAATACAAACTTAGCCACTGTACAGACTGAAGGTGGTCTTGTACAGGGTATCGGTATGGCATTATCTGAAAGTATTACTTATTCACCTAAGGGTGGTTTAACAGAAAATAACTTCATGACTTATAAGATTCCTACAAGACTTGATATGGGTCATTTACGTGTTTATTTTGAAAGCAGTTATGAAAAGACAGGTCCATTTGGTGCGAAGTCTATTGGTGAATGTGTCATCAATACACCAGCCCCAGCCTTATGTGCTGCCATCCACAGTGCATGTGGTGCATGGGTGAGAGACCTTCCAATGACACCTGAAAAGATTGTCATGGCTATCGATGAATAAAACATATATTATATATCTTGCATCAGGAAACAGCAGACGTTTTAAAGGAAACAAACTGCTGTTTCCTTTTCAAAATAAACCGTTATATCAACATGCATTAGATCTCATATTAAAGGAATATGATCATGTGATTGTCGTATCACAATATGATGAGATACTACAATATGCGTCTCAAAGAGGCGCTCTGGGCATTTTATGTTTAGAGAGTATTCATGGTCTCTCTTATTCTATTAAGGCTGCTGTGAGCTATTTAAATACGTTAGAGAAGCCATTTAGAATGATCTTCATGGTCGCTGATCAGCCTTATATTTCTATGAATACTATAGATAAACTGATGCATACAAAGCATAAACTTGCCAGTTGTGCCTATAAAGATAAAGTAGGCAACCCTACTCTATTTGATAGCTCTTATATTCCTGAGTTACTTCTATTAAAACAAGACCAAGGTGGAAGAAAGGTATTAAATAAGCATCCTGATGAAGTAGAATATATACAAGTAGAGAATATAAGAGAACTCTATGATATAGATTATCAAGAAGACTTAAAGCAGCAATAGCTGCTTTTTTTGCATCAAAAAAGTCCCTCATTGAGGGACTCATATATTACATATGTTTCTTTGCAAAGTTC
>NZ_DAWDDM010000017.1:0-14361 GCF_052354645.1 Catenibacterium sp. | reverse complement strand
TATGACTAGTGATTTTAGTATTGCTGTCCACGCTCTCGTCTATTTAGGTAAAAACCAAGACCTTATTTCTAGTGATGAACTAGCAAAGCATATTTGCACTCATCCAGTACGTGTAAGACGTGTTATGATCAAATTGAGAGAAGCTGGCCTTATTAAGGCTAAAGCAGGTGTTGATGGAGGATATCGTCTTGATAAAGAAGCAGATAATATTACTTTATCTGAGGTCGCGAAATCTGTCTCAAATGATTATGTCCATGTGACTTGGCACAATGGAGAAGATGGAAGAGAAGCCATTAAGGACTCTAAAGTAGAACAAGCCATTGATTCTATTTTTGTAGATCTTAATGAAGCGTGTGACAATTTGTTGAAAGACAAGACCATCGAGGACATTATGAATATATCGAAGTAGAAATGGTCTACAATCAAAAGAAGCAGCCTAGATGGCTGCTTTTTTAAAGTCTAATATTAAGTTTAAGATAATACCTCCTACAACCATTGCTGCACCAATTAAACTGATACCAGATATTGTTTCATGGAAGAATATAAAAGCCCACAGAGGCGCTAAAATGACTTCTAACATACAAATAAGATTGGCTGTAAAAGCTTCTGTACAAGAAATACCTAATGCAAGAAATATACCACCTAAACACATTGGGAAGAAACCATAACCACATACACCAAAGGCATCGGTGATGTGGAAGTGAGGAAGTCCTCTAAAGACAATTAAACCTACTGTAAGAGAGAACATATAGGCAAATATTGTCGAAGAGAAAGCTTCAGCATCTTCTTTGTTGTTGAGGTAGAACTGCATTCCAAAGCAGGCTCCTGATATAATTGCGAGTATATTTCCTAATAGATGCGAGAAGGAAAGAGTATCCGCAAAGAATAGTGCCATACCTATAAAGACAATCGCAATAATCCCCATTTGTCTTTTTGTCGGTAATTTACGTAAATCAATTGATTGATAGATCAATACAAAGATTGTTGATGAGTATTGTAATACAATCGCATTAGCCACTGATGTCAGCTTATTGGCATAGATGAATGTCAAACTCATAAGAAACTGAAAGACCCCTACTGTAACTGTCATTTTATTGAACACCAGTTTCTTATGATGAATAATCATACTCAAAGGTATTGCGACAATAGAACTCATCATTGAGAATCCCAGCCCATTTAAGTGGCTTGCACGTATAAATAAACCTGCAAGTGACCAGCAGAATGCTGTCATCAACAGGAAGAATACACCTTTTGTACTTATTTTATTTTCCATAATACAGCCACTAATAATGCGATGATTAAAGGAATAAGTACTGGCACAACAACACATAAACCAAATAAAAGAATATTATTCATAAAAGTTCACACTCCTTTTCCTCATTATAGCATGCTATAATGAGGAAAACAAAGAGGAGATGATAGCGTGTGGGTTGTTGAAAGAATTGATGAAAAAGGGTATTATCATCTAGAAAACTTAAAGACAGGTGAAACCATTTTAAAGAGAGGTTTAAATGCACATGAGAATGATGTATTAGATGAATGCTTCCATGTTTTACCTGAAGAAACTAAGAAGAGAAAACAAGAAGTGGATGATTTGTTCCACTCTCTTTTATAGAGGTGACTACATGTTAATTAATATACAGAATTTATCTTATGCGATTGGTGAGAGACAGTTGTATAAGAACTTGAATATGATTGTAGAGGATACAGATAAGATTGCCTTAGTTGGTGTCAATGGAACAGGTAAGAGTACTTTATTAAAGATGATTGCCCATCATGACAGTCCTGCAATCACTTATAAGAAAGATCTAAAGATTGCATACTTATCTCAGAATCCTGTATTTAGAGATAATGAAACAATTCTTAATGAAGCAAAACATATTCTTAAGGATGTCCCTGAATATTCTATTAAGTCTTCTTTAACACGTTTTGGTCTAGAAGATATGGAACAGGTGATCAGTACTTTATCTGGTGGTCAGAAGAAACGTTTAGCTCTTGCTATCGTATTACTAGAAGAATGTGATTTACTTATTCTAGATGAACCAACAAACCATCTAGATACACCTATGATTGAATATCTAGAAAAATATTTAATTAAACGTTCTAAAGGATTACTCATGGTCACTCATGATCGTTACTTTCTAGAACGTATTACTAATAAGATCTATGAATTAGATAGAGGTGAGATTTTCCCTTATGTTGCTAACTATTCTCATTTTCTAGAATTAAAGGCTGAAAGAGAAAACAATGCTTTACAGGCACAAAGAAAAAGAAACCTCTTCTTAAAGAAAGAATTAGAATGGGTCAGAGCAGGTGTTCAGGCACGTTCTACTAAGAGTAAAGATCGTTTACAGCGTTTTGAAGAATTATCTTCTATTGAACAGATTCAAGAAAAAGGTACTGTTGAATTAATAGATACTACAAGTCGTTTAGGTAAGAAGACTATTGAGTTAGTGAATGTGTCTAAGAGTTATCCTGATAAGGTGATGTTTAAGCCATTTTCTTATTTATTTAAGAGATTTGACCGTATTGGTATCTTAGGACAAAATGGCTGTGGTAAAACAACACTCCTTAATATGATTGCAGGTATTATCACTGATTATGATGGGGAGATTATTATTGGTGATACAATCCGTATGGGCTATTTCCAGCAACATTTCCATTATGATGATCCTACAATGAGAGTTATTGATTATATTAGAGAAACAAGTGATAATCTAGAAACAAGTGAAGGAACACTTAGTGCTCGTAATATGTGTGAACGTTTCTTATTTGATGACCATGCCCAGTATACACAAATTGGTAAGTTATCCGGTGGAGAACAAAGAAGACTCTACTTATTAAAGGTATTAATGGGTGCACCTAATGTATTACTATTAGATGAACCGACGAATGACTTAGATATTGAAACATTGAATGTATTAGAAGATTATCTAGATACATTTAAAGGTATTGTGATTACTGTATCCCATGACCGTTATTTCCTAGATCGTATTGTAGATGGTTTATTTGTCTTTAAAGATCAGGAAATTCATTATGTGAATGGTGGCTATAGTGCTTCTATTGATATCACTAATACTAAGAAAGAAACAGAATCTCAGAAAGAAGATTATCGTAAACAAGCTAAAGAAAATAGAAAAAGAAGATTAACCTTCAGTGAAAAGAAAGAACTAGAAGGTATGGATGATCTCCTTATGAATCTAGAAACACGTTTAAGTGAGATTGATAAGGCAATGGGTTCTACCCAGGACTTTGAAAAACTAGATGAATTAAGTAAAGAACGTGATGAAGTTGAAAAGACTTTAGAAGAAAAGAATGAACGTTATCTAGAACTATTAGAAATAGAAGAAAGCTAACGAAAAGAGGAACCCATTTGGATTCCTCTTTTGCTATATAAGGAGAAGCATTAGACTCATTTGAATAATTTATCAAACCCATCTTATTGATATTGAGTTCTTTTTATTATTAGACTTTTTATGGATTCAACATTTTATTAGAAATTTTCATTTCTCACTGAATATAAGATCGAATCTTACCATAATTGCCGTATTACTTATTTACTTTTCGGTTCGTTAGACTAGGAAGTCAAGTAACATGTCTTATATTTAATGTTTTATCTTCTGTCTTCTCTTTTCGCTTATATCATACATTATCATCCACACAAACGCAAGCGTTTACACACATTTTCATAAATTGAAAATACAGTGATAAATAGATGCTTTTTCACAAATGAAAAAGCTATGGCTTTTACATCACCATAGCTTTCCTGCTGGATACTAGGATTACATCTTTTGGATTCAATTTCCAGCATCATAGATAAATGGGAAAACCTTTTTTATAGCCTTCCAATATATAGATCAACGTACCTTATTATTATATTCAGGAGCTATCTCCCGTTTTCCACCTTTCATATAAACCATACATTATTGATATTGCATATAAATCATTATCGGTGGATAAATACGTTTTTCCTAATTTAATTGAGTATCCTCAACGGATACTCAGTCACAGTATCCCATGGGAATCTCTCCTTTCTGACCAAGTTCTTTGAGATGAATGTATATGTTAAGGAGGTCTTCCTCCTCTCTTTCTGACTTAATTATAGCCTAATAATTACAATCATGCAAGCGTTTACATTATATTTTTATATAATGAAAATACTTGTTTTACAAAAATCTTTTTACTATAATGACATTAGTTATATGACTGACGGAAGTGGAATTGACCACAGGGAGTATAATAAATCAAATGAAGAAGCCGACCGTCTGGGCAAAGAAGCCTGGAGTATGTGTCGGCTTCTTTTTTTGGAGGAATCTATGAAAGAATTAGAATTAAAGTATGGCTGTAACCCAAATCAGAAACCTGCTAAGGTATTTATGGAGGAAGGAGAACTTCCTTTTACTGTCTTAAATGGTAAACCTGGTTATATCAACTTATTAGATGCTTTTAATAGCTGGCAGTTAGTGAAGGAATTAAAGGAAGCAACTCATATGAGCTGTGCTGCAAGTTTTAAGCATGTATCTCCTGCTGGTGTGGCTATTGGGACACCTTTAACTGAAGTAGAAAGACAGATGTATTTTGTAAAGGAAAGTGCTGAAGTGTTAAGTCCTATCGCAAATGCCTATATTAAAGCAAGAGGTAGTGACCGTATGAGTTCATATGGCGATTTCTGTGCTCTTTCTGATGTATGTGATGAAGTGACTGCAAAACTTATTAATCGTGAAGTCAGCGATGGTATTATTGCCCCTGGTTATACAAAAGAAGCATTAGAAATACTTAAGAAGAAAAGAAGAGGCACTTATTGTGTATTACAGATGGATCCTCACTATGTACCTAATCCAGTAGAAATTAAGCAGGTATTTGGTATTACATTCCAGCAAGGTAGAAATAACTGTGTGATTAATGAAGAGATGTTTAAGGATGTTGTATCTAAAAATAAAGATATCCCTGAACATGCATTACATGATTTAATCCTTTCTATGATTACATTAAAGTATACACAGTCTAATTCTGTATGTTATGTCAAGAATGGTCAGGCTATTGGTATTGGAGCTGGTCAGCAGTCTCGTATTCATTGTACAAGACTTGCTGGTAATAAGGCAGATGTATGGTTCTTACGTCAGCATCCTAAGGTATTAGGTTTACAGTTTGCGGATGGTTTAAAACGTGCTGAAAAGGATAATACAATTGATGCATATGTATCAGATGATTATGAAGATGTGCTAGGTGATGATGTATGGCAGAACTATTTCAAAGTAAAGCCAGAAGTATTCACTAGAGAAGAAAAGAAAGAATGGTTAAAGAAGAATACAGATGTTGTACTAGGCAGTGACGCATTCTTCCCATTTGGAGATAATATTGAACGTGCTCATAAGAGTGGTGTGAAGTATGTAGGTGAACCAGGTGGTTCTATTCGTGATGATCATGTTATTGATACTTGTGATAAGTATGATATGGTACTCGCATTTACTCATCAAAGATTATTCCATCATTAATCCTCTACTTTTGTTGTAACTGTGTTATAATGCACTTTATGAAAATAAATGAGAATGTAAAAATTAAAGAACTCACTACAATGCGCCTAGGCGGTCTAGCGCGTTATGTGATTGAATTAGAGACCGTAGAAGATGTAGAAAAAGCTTACTTATTTGCAAAAGAACATCAATTACCTGTATTTATTCTAGGTACAGGAAGTAATGTAATTGGAAAAGATGAAGGTTTCAAGGGGGTTATTCTTTTAAACCGTATTAAAGGTATACGTTTTATTGATGAATTGACGATTGATGCAATGGGTGGAGAACTACTTGATGATTTAGTTGCTTTTACTACAGAAAAGAATTTATCTGGTATTGAAGCATTAAGTGCTATTCCTGGTACTGTCGGTGCTGCACCTGTCCAAAATGTAGGTGCTTATGGTCAGGAAATAGAACAGGTATTAGTGTCTGTACATGCTTATGATTTCAAGGAAGAAAAGTATGTCACTATTAAGAAAGAAGATATGAATCTAGGTTATAGACAAAGCATCTTTAATCAGGGTGAAGATGCTGGACGTTATTTGATTATCTCTATGAGAATTCATTTAAGTCATGATAGACTTACTCCTCCTTTCTATACTTCTTTACAGAATTATGTAGAAGAACATCAGATTACTGATTTTTCTCCTAAGTCTATTAGAGAGATGGTTACTGAAATACGCTGGTCTAAGTTACCTAAACCAGAAGAAATGGCTAGTTCTGGATCATTTTTTAAGAATGTTTATTTAGATGATCAAGAAGCAGAACGTTTAAGAAGTATGAATGTTCCTGTCTGGGAAGGTAATAAAGTCCCTTCTGGGTGGTTAATAGACCACGCTGGATTAAAGGGTAAATCATTTTATGGTATGCGTGTATCAGAAAAAGCTGCACTGATCTTAATTAATGAAAGTGCACAAAGCTATGCTCACTTAAAACAGGCAAGAGAAGAAATTGTTTCTATTATTGAAAAGAAATATGGTCTAACTCTAAAACAGGAACCTGTTGAACTGGAATAAGATTTATTCCAGTTTTTTTGTGTTCTTTCTTATGATATAATTAGTTAGATTAGGAGGAATTGCTATGTTATTTATCACTGACAATGAATTCGAACGTGTTGTATCTAGAGCACGTAACCGTGATATTGCACGAGAATATTATCGAAGAGACTATGTTGTAAATGTTTCTATCACTATAGATAATCGTGGTTATTATCATATATCTGGTAAAGTTATGATTAATGGTAATATCTATCTTCCCCGTGTTCTTGTGAATCCCAATTCTAAAATAGTATCAACAGACTGTAATTGTATATATGCTGATGAATATACAGCCTGTGGACATATAGGAGCCCTTATTTTAAAGGTTCAGGAGTTATCTCCTAATACATTCCCTTATCGTTATGCTGTTGATTTAGAAAAGCGTGCACAGGAAGAAAAGAAAAGTGCTATGAGAGAACGTCTTTTATGGGAACAACAGATGGCTGAATTTAGAAGAATGGAAAGAGAAAAGGAAACCAATGCACTAACTGATTATGTTAAAAATCAGTTAGTCAATCAGTTTACACCTGTAAGTTCTACACCCGTTCATTTAAAGCTGCTTCGTGCAGATGGATGGAATTTTAATATCACATTTAAGATAGGACGTGCAAGAGATTATATTGTAAAGAGTATTCCTAACTTTGTAACACAGATGCAGAATAATGAATATCATGCTTATGGAAAGACTTTATCTTTTGTTCATAATCCTGATATTCTAGATGAACCATCTAAAAAGATTTACCAATTCATTCTGAGATTCTATCATTCTCATCTTGCTAATAATAATACGTTATTCATTGATAATGAGAATATCGATGCTTTATGGGAGTTACTTACAACTATTCCTGCATCTTTACATAATTTTAAATGTATAGAAGATGAATTACATCCTGTGGTATCAGTAACTAAGGATAAACATGATACAATTCTAGAACTAGAAACAAATATAGCACCTTATTTTGCTGGTAAGAGATGTTTATATCAATATACACCTTCAGATTTTACTATCACTCGCTATCCTTTTGATAAACAGGGTGTTACTATTGAGTTATTGAATCGTTTTGATACATTACAGCGTCTTTATGTAGCACATGAACAGTTAGAAAACTTTACTCGTTATATTATTTCTCCTACAAAGAAATATATTGAGTATGTAGGTTTAGAGGATACAATCCAAGAGGAATCACATCTAGAAATCTATGCAGATGTAGATGAAGATGAATATGCTTTAGTTAGCTTAATTGGAACATATGAGGATGGAAAACATGATCTTCTTAAAGAAGATGTACCTCATTCTTTAAAAGCAGACCTCATTATTAATTTCTTAGAGAAATATAATCCTGATGATATGTCAGGACCTATGCGTTTTGATACACATCGTGATGAAACAATAGATATGATTCATGATGGTTTAGGACATCTTAATAAGATTACAGATGTTTATGTATCTGATTCTTTACAAGCGATTGGTTCTAAGAAGTCTATGAACTTATCTGTTGGTATCAAGGTCTCTCATAATCTATTAGAAATGGACTTAGATTCTCTAGATGTGCCTAAAGAAGAATTAGCTGATATTATTGCAAGTCATAAGAAAAAGAAACGTTATCATCGTTTAAAGAATGGTCAGTTATTATATATTGATACACATGAATTAGATGAGTTAGGTAATATGATGGATCAATATCATATTCTACCTAAAGATATTTCTGAAGATGGTACAATTGATTTAAATCTAAATAGAGCTTGTCAGATGGACTTAGCAACACAGGATTTCCAGTATGTACAGGTCAATCGTGAAGAATCATTTAAGGATGTATTGGATCATTTAAAGAACTATACACATCATAAACATGAATTAAATGAACGCTATGATGCAATATTAAGAGATTATCAGAAAGAAGGTTTCCAATGGCTTTCTACTATGAATGATCTACATTTTGGTGGTATTCTTGCAGATGATATGGGTCTTGGTAAAACTATCCAGATTATGAGTTTATTAGAAAGTAATGAACATCACTTTTCTATTATTATTTGTCCTGCTTCATTGATTTTAAACTGGTTGGATGAGTTTAATAAGTTCTCTTCTCATTTAAAGGTGACTTGTGTAATGGGAAGTGCAAAGGAACGTAAAGAGATTATTAAAAGTTATAAGCAGTTTGATGTGATGATTACTTCTTATGATTATATTCGTAAGGATTATGAACAATATAAGGATATTGTATTTGATTTTATTGTTTTAGATGAAGCACAGTATATTAAGAATCAGAAGACTAAGAATGCGATTGCAGTTAAATCATTAGAAGGTAAACAGCGCTATGCGTTAACTGGTACACCTATTGAAAACTCACTTGCTGAATTATGGTCCATCTTTGATTTCTTAAATAAAGACTATTTATATAACTATCGTTATTTTAAATCTCATTATGAAGCACCTATTGTAAAGGATCATGATGAAGAGGTTCAGACACAATTACAGAAGATGATTTCACCTTTTGTATTAAGACGTACGAAAAATGAAGTATTAAAAGATTTACCTGATAAGATTGAAAATACCGTACTTGTAGACTTTAGTGAAGATGAAAAGAAGCTCTATTTAGCTCATTTAGCACAAGCCAATCAGTTATTAAAGACTTTAGATGGTTCTAAGGACCGTATTCAGATTCTTGCGATGTTGACAAAGTTAAGACAGATCTGTTGTGAACCTCGTATTGTCTTTGATGATGTAAAACATATGTCTTCTAAGATGGAAGCATGTTTAAATATTATTCAGACATATAAAGACAATAACAAGAAAATTATTGTATTCTCATCATTTAAGAGCTTATTGAATCTTCTTGCAGATGAGCTCGATAAGAGTAAGACATCTTATTATATGTTGACTGGTGATACTGATAAAGCGGATCGTAAAGGTTTAGTAGATGCTTATCAGAATGATGATACAACAGTCTTCTTAATTAGTTTAAAAGCAGGAGGTACTGGTTTAAACCTCACTGCAGCAGAAGGTGTTATTCACTTTGACCCTTGGTGGAATATGTCTGCACAGAACCAGGCAACAGATAGAGCATATCGTATTGGACAGAAGAATAAAGTATTTGTATATAAGTTGATTATGGCTGATTCTATTGAAGAAAAGATTCAGACATTACAGGCAGCTAAGAAGGATTTAGCTGACCGTTTTGTGGAAGGTAACAGTGGTTCTATTACGACTATGAGTGGTGAAGAAATCATGAGTTTATTTAGTGAGGATTAACATGAAGAAGATGACTATGGCCGATATTGCAAAAGTTGCAGGTGTGTCTAAGACAACTGTTTCTCGCTATTTTAATGGTGGCTATGTAAAAGAAGAAACACGTCAAAAGATAGAGAAGATTGTGAAAGAGTATGATTATGAGCCTAATGTGCTTGCTGCAAATTTAAAAGCTAACAAGACGCATACTGTGGGTATTGTATGCCCTACTCTTACTTCATATGCTTCTAGTCGTATGATGATGAACATTGATCAGTTCTTAAAGAAGCATCATTATACGACAATCATCATTAACACAAATCATGATGAACTCGATGAAATCAAGTCCATTACTAAACTTACACAATTAAGAGTGGATGGTATTATTCTTCTTGCCACTTCTATTACTATGGCACATAGAGATATTGCCTCTAAGAGTTCAGTGCCTATTGTCTTTATGGCTCAGGCTTATGATGATGGTGTGAGTGTTATTAACAATGATTATGAAGCAGGCTATAAGATAGGTGAGTATATTTATTCTAATGGTCATAAGAATGTTGTATATGCAGGAGTAAGTAGAAAAGATGTGGCTGTAGGAGTCATTCGTAGACAAGGTGTTTATGATGGCTTACAGAATGTACATCCTCATTTTCTAGAAACAGACTTCTCTGCTGAAAAGACAATAGATAAACTCAATGATTACTTAAAGAATCATACATGCCCTACTGCCATCATCTGTGCAACAGATACAATTGCGATGGGATGTATGAAAGTTCTAAAAGATCACGGTTTACGTATTCCTGAGGACGTTTCAGTAACTGGATTTGGTGGTTATTGGACTTCTACTGTAATGTCCCCTGCTCTTACAACTATTAAGTTCCATTATGCCCATGCTGGTCAGACGGCTGGACAGATTATTCTTGATATGATAGAAGAAAAAGAAGTCGAACGTGCTACACTTATTGACTTCACATTTATAGAAGGAGAAAGCGTCAGAAGTATCTGATGCTTTTTTTTTAAAAAATGTGGTATCGGTTTCATATTTTTATTGACAAGTGCTTGTGCTTGATATATGATACAGATGTGGAATCGGTAACATACAGATAAAGGAGGAAATTTCAATGGACTACAATAAAGTCGCAAAAGAAGTCATCTCCCATGTTGGTGGACCTAAGAACATCAAAAAGGCATTTCATTGTGCTACACGTTTAAGATTGATGTTGAAGGATCCATCATTGGCAGATGAAAAAGCTTTAGAATCTGTAGATGGAGTTAAGGGAACATTCCTTGTCCAGGAACAGTTCCAGATCATCTTCGGAAGTGGTACTGTGAATCTTGTCACAGATGAAGTATTAAAAGAATTAGGTATGGACTCTCAAGATCAGGCTGATGAAGAGATTGTAGAAAAGAAGGGAAATCTAATCAGCCGTGCTGTTAAGACATTGAGTGATATCTTCGTACCTATCGTTCCAGCCATCGTTGCTGGTGGTTTATTGATGGGGATCAATAACGTATTAACTGCACAGGGATTATTCTTTGCGAATAAGAGTTTGATTGAAGCTTATCCAATGTGGAAAGACTTTGCGACAATCATCAACTTATTCTCTAATGCAGCATTCACATTCCTTCCAATTCTCGTTGGGTTTAGTGCTACTAAGAAATTTGGTGGTAACCCTTATTTAGGTGCTGTCATGGGTATGATCATGGTACATCCTGATTTATTAAACTGTTACAACTATGGTAAAGTAGCAACACCTTTCTGGAACCTATTTGGTTTAAAGGTTGCTGCAGTAGGTTATCAAGGAACAGTTCTTCCTATCTTATTTACATCTTGGGTAATTGCAAAGTTAGAAACTAAGTTACATAAAATCACACCTTCTTGGTTAGATAACTTAACGACACCATTATTGTCAGTATTAATTACTGGATTTATTACATTCTTAGCTGTTGGTCCTGTATTAAGAGAAGCAGGTAATGTACTTGCAGATGGATTACAGTGGTTATATTTCTCATTAGGCCCTGTTGGTGGTGCAATCTTTGGTTTCTTATATGCACCTATCGTTATTACTGGTATGCATCAGAGCTTTATCGCAATCGAAACACAGTTGCTTGCAAGTGCAGCACATAGAACATTCATCTTCCCTATCGCAGCAATGAGTAACGTTGCTCAGGGTGCTGCAGTATTAGCTGTGTTCTTCTTATCTAAAGATCCTAAACAGAAATCACTATGTAGTGCATCTGGTATTTCAGCATTACTTGGTATTACTGAACCTGCAATGTTCGGTGTTAACTTAAAACTTAAATATCCATTCATTGGTGCTATCTGTGGTTCTGCTGTTGGTTCAGCTTGGATTGCAGGCACTAAGACTCTTGCAAGTGCTGTAGGTACTGCTGGTATTCCTGGTTTCCTTTCTATTCCACCAGAAAGCTGGGCTAACTATGGTATTGGTATGGCTTTATCTATCGTTGTCGCATTTGTAGTAACTTGTATCCTACATAAGAGAAATGTAGAAAGTAAAGAAAGCTTAGCTGCACCTATGAAAGGTACAGTCGCTTCTATCACTGAATGTCCTGATCCAACATTTGCTTCTAAAGCTATGGGTGATGGTTTCGTAGTATTCCCAGAAGATGGTAAGTTCTATGCACCAGCGAATGCTGAAGTGACTATGACTTTCCCTACTAAGCATGCATTTGGTTTAATGACAAATGATGGTACAGAAATTCTTGTACATATTGGTTTAGATACTGTTGAATTAAATGGTGAACCTTTCACTATGCACGTTAAAAAAGGTGACAAAGTAAAGAAAGGTCAGCTACTCGTTGATGTTGATTTAAAGGCTATTGAAGCAGCTGGTAAAGAAACTGCAACTGCAGTAATTATTACAAATGGCAAAGCAGCGAACTTAATTAAGAGCGGTGCTGTTGATGCTAAAACAGATGTTGTAGAAATAGCGAATCCAGTTGTAGAAGTTAAGGCTGCATAAGGAGATTTTTATGAAGGAAATGTACAAACTAAAGTATCATCTAGAACCTGTATCTGGATGGATGAACGATCCTAATGGGCTTGTAGAAAAAGATGGAAAATATCATATCTATTATCAGTATTCTTACGAACCTGAAGGTGGATTAAAGTATTGGAAACAATTCACTACTAAAGATTTCCTTCACTATCAGGATGAGGGGATTGCCCTCTCTCCTGATCATCCTCATGATCAGGGTGGTGCTTATTCTGGGTGCTGCTTCAATGACCATGGATTATTACGTTATTTCTATACTGGTAATGTAAAGCTGCCTGGTGATTATGATTATATTAATGCAGGTAGAGAACATAATGTGATGAAGGTTGATTCACAGGATGGGCTTGTATTAGATCATAAGGAAGTTGTGCTTTACAACAAGGATTATCCTCAAAACATGTCTTGTCATGTAAGAGATCCCTACGTTTATGAAAATGATGGTATGTATTATATGGTTCTAGGAGCAAGAACCCTTGATTCACATGGTTGTGTAATCTTATATTCATCAAAAGATTTAAAGAAGTGGGATTACATGAAGACTGTTGACTACCATAAACCTTTTGGTTATATGTGGGAGTGTCCGAATTATTTAAGTTTTGAAAAGAAGAAGTTCTTATTCTGTTGTCCTCAGGGACTAGAAAGCCATAACTATGATTATGAAGCTATTTATCAGAATGGATACTTTCCTCTTACAACAGATTTAGAGAAGGATTGCGTTTTGGAGGACTTTATCGAGTTTGATCATGGGTTTGATATCTATGCCCAGCAGTTCTTCAAAGATGAAAAAGGTCGTATGATCATGGCAGGCTGGATGGGGCTTCCTGATATTGATTATACAAATCCTACCGTAGAAGAAGGACGTCAGCATGCCTTCACTCTCTTTAGAGAGATTACTGAACATGAAGGTAGACTCTATCAGTTCCCTATTGAAGAATATAAGTCTTTAAGAGAAGAGAAGAAAGAAGTACAGGGAACATCTCTCACAATGAATACGTCTTGTTTTGAATGCCATATAACTGATCTCCCTCAGTCATTCAAACTTCATTTAAGAGGTGTAAATATGAATTATGAAGATGGTCTTCTCACTATCGATATGAATAAAAGCGGTTCGGGTCGTGGTGTGAAACACATTAAAATTCCTAAAATGAATAATATGACTTTGTTTAGCGACACATCTTCTTTAGAGCTATTCATCAATGATGGTGCTTATGCCTTTACTACACGTATTTACAACAATTCAGATACTATTGAAATTATAAGTAATATAGAAATTGATATGACTGCTTATCAATTAAAAGCTATTGACTTAGAACCTGCCAAATAGGCGGGTTCTTTTCTTTTTAGCACTTTATTAAAGAAAGTGCTAATTTTTAGCACTCAAGTGTTGACTTTGCTAAAAGAGTGGCTATAATAATAGTTGTAATCGATAGAGAGGTTACTAAGAAATAAGAAAAACGTTGAGAGAGGCGAACAAATATGAAATATTATCCAAATTTTAGTGATGTGTTTGATGATTTATTTGATTCAGGAGTCAATACTACAAAAGCAAATACAATGTTATGTGATAT
>NZ_DAWDDM010000016.1:0-14377 GCF_052354645.1 Catenibacterium sp. | reverse complement strand
ATATATAGGAAAACTATATAGTTGTTGACAGAGATACAGGTGCCATGATAGTATTTAAATGCAGTAAGCGTTTACATTTATGCTAAAAATGGAGTGTTAAGATATGAAAAAATTAATTGTGCTTTCTTTTTTAGTTGCTGCTTGTGCAGTATCGTTAGCTAATACTGAAGTGTCTGCTTTAGATAATACAGTTATTAATCAATATCTTCTTTTAAAAAATGAATACAATATAACTAAATCTAGATACATGCTGTCTGAAACTCATAGTAATGCAGTGAAGTTAAATAAAGCAAGAAAAGATATTGATCGTTTTAAAAATCACATTTATGAATTAAAAGGTAAATCAAGAGAGGAATTGAAAAGATATAAGTATACAAATTATCAAATTGATGCGATAAAGAATTATGATGGAACAGAGGAAATGTCTGTAAAAGCCTCTTCAAAAATCAAGTTTAGCGTTAAGAAGAATATATTAAGTTATGATGCGAAAACAGGATTGTCTACTGTAAAAGCAACAGTAAGCTTTAGCTGGAATGGAACACCTGAAGATTATGGAAATGATGCTTTTGCGATGGCATATGAAGCAGATAATAATCATATTTTTAAGGAAGTTTCATCCGTTACTTCTTCATTAAAATACAAGGAATTCAAATCCTCTAAGAGTGTAAAAACATGGACGAAGTCAGCGGTTAAGAAAGGTGATCAAGATGTTATTGGATCATACGGATGGTCATTTCCATTGAAAATAAAAGGTGATCAATACTATGCGTATTTGTATAAGGGATCTTTTTCTATGACAGGAGTAGTAAGTGGAAAACTAAAATATTTTAATGTGCGTTACCTATATAGTCATAAATCATCTATAGTACCAACAGGATTTGGAATTAGTATATCTAGAGGTATGTCTTCTGCAGGAATAGTACTCACAAAGAGATCTCGCCATACAGGGTATCCTGAAAAAAGTGGTGGCGTTGTGACTTGTTCATAATCTTAATGAATTATAAGGAGAAAATAGAATGAATACATTTAAAAAATTATTGATGATAATATTTTTATTCTTTTTAGTAACCTATGGATGTCATATACTAACTCTAATTAATTTAGAGATATTCATGTATGTATTTAATGCATGGCAGGATTTTGAATTTTATAATGTGCTTTTTAGCATATACACTGCCTGTGCTATAGTTGTAATAACTATGTATCTTCTGCATAAGAAAAAGAATTAATACACGGGGAAATACCAATCACGATTACTTCTATTATTGGTATACTTTATTTGCAATATGAGGCTGTTGAATTCAACAGTCTTTTTATTTTACAAAAACACTTGATTATACAGTTAGGATATGCTAACCTATAGATAGTTAGTAAGAACTAACTAGGAGGTCAACAATGAAAGTAGTCTATGCATCAAGAACTGGAAATGTAGAAGCATTAATTGGAAAACTAGGTATTACAGACGCATTACATATTGAAGACGGTACAGAAAAGGTTTCTGAAGACTATATCTTATTTACTTATACAGATGGTTTTGGAGATGTTCCTTATGAAGTATCAGACTTCTTAGAAAACAATCCATCTATTAAAGGTGTTATTGCTTCTGGTGATACAGGATATGGTGAAGCATATTGTTTAGCTGGTGATAAGATCAGTGAAGATTATCATGTTCCATGTCTTTATAAAGTAGAAAATGATGGTACTGATGAAGATGTAGAAGCCATCAAAGAGTTACTTTAATATGACCTTAGGATATCATCAATTTGAACATCTTCTTCTTACGCATTGCACACCTACCTTGATCAAGCGTAAGCTAGGTAGTATGTTTTATCTTGATAATAGATATTCAGATGTTCATGAACTTGTAGAATATTATGATCAGATTCTTAACCTTCAAGGATTACGAATAAATCTCTTTTATACTCATGGTCGTTATACAGTATATGTATATCTGCCTTCCTCACTCAATTACTTAATGACTAACAAAGACATTCAATCCTTTCTGAAACAATATGATTATCCTGATCATGATATTCTATCTCATCTAGAGAAACGTCTTGAGATGAGTCAATATCCACACGAAATAGGGTTATTTTTGGGTTATCCACTTGCTGATGTATGGGGGTTTATACATCATAGGAAGTGTCAATGTTGTGGCTATTGGAAGGTATATGAAAATAAACGTGAGAAAGAAAGTCTCTTTAAACAATTTGACTGTTGTAAAAAAGAATTCATACTCCTTTATGAGCAGGGCTATTCTTTGTCACAAATCCTTAATCAGGCTGATAATCAGCCTTTTTCTTTTACTTTAAATGAATTATAATATTTTCGAGGTGGTTATAAATGATGAGAGTAAATGAAACAGAAACTAAAAGGTTATTAGAAGCTGTTAAACCAGCAAAGCTTGTTGCAGCAACTAAATATATTGATGAAAAAGAAGTAGAAAAACTAGAAGAATGTGGTGTTATGATCTATGGTGAAAATAAAGTACAGGACTTCTTAAAGAAGTATGAAGACTACCATGGAAAAGGTGTATGGCATTTTATTGGTACATTACAGACGAATAAAGTAAAGTATATTATTGATAAGGTACAGATGATTCATTCTGTCGCAAACTATAGATTAATTGATGAAATAGAGAAACAGGCAGCTAAACATGATCTCGTTATGGATATCTTATTACAGGTTAATATTGCGAAAGAAGAATCTAAACATGGCTTTAATGAAGAAGAAATGAATGAAGTTATGGACTACTTAAAAGATAAACCTCATTTAAATCCTAGAGGATTAATGATGATGGCTCCTAATATTGAAGTAGAAGAAACAAGACAATATTTTAAAGCAACTAAAGACCTATTAACTAAACTACAGGAATCTTATCCTAACTATCAATTAACTGAACTATCAATGGGTATGACACATGACTTCCCTATTGCGGTTGCAGAAGGTAGTACAATGGTAAGACTCGGTCATGCATTATTTGATGAATAATTAAAAACATCCCTAGAAACTTATTATGTTTCTAGGGATTTGTGTTTAGAATGGGAAATGTGGATTATTATATATGACTCACAAGATTCCTGACACAATGAAATACGATGTACAGAGTATAAAATGTAATAAGCGTAAAGGATTCATCAAAGATTATTATAAGTTTATAAGTGATAAGGATACGAAGATTGAATTAATGTTGTATTTTGATGGTTCTATGAGTGGTGATGATGCAAAACAGGTACAAGATCTAATGAAGACTTTATCTGAAAAGGGGTTTAATGGAAGTGTTCAATGTTGTAATGGAGAGTATTATAGTGATTCACTTAAACTAGGTACTATTCCTGATATTGAGGATATAGAAAAGTGTGATAATGAATAAATAGTGAAAGAATAGTGAAAAAGTTCTCTATACAGGTATAATTATAGAAAGAAGGAGGGCTTTTTCTTATGATTAAGGTGACAATAACTAATGATATTTTAAATTCAATTATAGAAATAGAACTGAACAGATATAAGATATCGTTAGTAGAATTATCACAGAACGTTTTGAATAAACTTCGTAAAAATTCAAAGAAAAAAAGCTCTTATGCTTCAAACAAGATTGAAGGAAATCCTTTGTCCGAAAAACAGGCGGAAGAAGTCATTGAAAGTGATGAAAGAAAACATTATTTGAAGCCAGAACAGGAAGTAAGAAATTATTTTCTTGCATTGAATTATCTAGAAGAGAAGTTGAATAATAAAGAAAAGTTATCTAAAAAACTAATTTTAGATGTTCAGAAATTAGTTGAGAAAGGTGCTCCTAAAGAAAAAATAGGCCTTAGAGGACCTATGCCACCAGGAGTATTATTTGCGGTATATGATTCTAAGACAGGAAATACGGATTATATTCCACCAGAATATAGTGATGTTCCAGGATTGCTGGATGAGTTGATAGAGTATGTCAATACTACTGATGATCATCCATTGATTGTTGCAGCAGTTGTACATTATCAATTGGTAACTATTCATCCATTTGAGGATGGTAATGGAAGAACCGCAAGATTATTATCTGGATATATTATGGATTTAAATGGATATGGTTTTAATGGAATTGGTTCACTAGAAGAGTATTTTGCATATGATGTAGATGAATATTATGACTCTATTCAAATGGGGTTACCTGAATTGTATTATTCTGGAAGAGAGAATCCACCACATCCTGAAATTTGGATTAATTACTTTCTGCGAATGGTAAAGTTGTATTCTAGAAAAGTATGTGATCTACAATTATCTTCTGAAGAGGAAGATATTGCAGGAAGTTTATCTTTCTTAAAAGAGAGAGAAAAAGAATTATTAGTATTGTTGATTTCAAGTTATCGAGGTGAGTTCACTCCGATAGAAGTGAGTAAACAATTATCAGTCACAAATAAGGCAGTTATTAATAGATTGGCAGTATTAGTGAAGAACGGATTTGTGATTCCAATATTAGTTAATAAGAGAATCCGTTCCTATAAACTAAGTGAATTTGCGATAAATCACGAAAGGGAAATTAAGGAAGCAGTTGGGTAATATAATTTATTTAAATTTGCTGAGGTGATGATATGGATGATCAATTTATAAAAAGCGTTGTATTTGATTGGGACAAAGTAGATAATGATAGTTATGTAAAAAAGATAGAGGGATTTAGAGGTATTGATAAGCTTAAATTCAATAAATCTATTTCTTTCTTTGTAGGTGAAAATGGCAGTGGTAAATCTACTTTACTAGAGGCGCTTGCTGTAGCACATGGTTTTAACCCTGAAGGAGGTACAAAGAACTATGATTTTTCTACCTATGATAACCATTCAGAATTATGTGATGCAATAAAAATTCAAAAAAGTCACCGAAAAGAAAGATGGGGATATTTCCTTAGGGCTGAGAGCTTTTATAATGTAGCAACACAGGAGGAAGAATATGCTGATGAAGCACATCCATCTGAAAAATATCATGAACAATCACATGGAGAAAGTTTTCTAGCATTAGCCCAGAAACATTTACAGCCCAATAGCTTATACTTTTTCGATGAACCAGAAGCTGCATTATCACCACAAAGACAGCTCACATTATTAATGTTGATATACAGATGTGCACAAGCTGGGTCACAGTTTTTCATAGTCACTCATTCTCCTATTTTATTAGGTATACCAGATGCAGATATATATTGTTTTGATTGTGGAAGCATACATCTATGTGAGTATGAGGAGACAGATAGTTATGCAATAACAGAGATGTTCATTAATAATAGAGAAATGTTGCTTGATAAATTATTAAAGGATTAGAGGATATGATGAATAAGTACAGAATTACATTCAGTCCAACAGGTGGAACTGAAAAAGTATCAAAATCAATCACAAAGAATTGGGGACATGTAGAAGACATAGATCTTTCAGTTGTAGATAAGAATTATCAAGATATATCATTGACAGAAAATGATATTGCGGTGATTGCCATGCCAACTTACGCAGGATTAGCACCACAAGTCGCATTAGATAGACTTGCTAAAATCAATGCACATAATTGTAAATGCGTCATTTTTGCGGTATATGGAAATAGATCGTATGAAGATACACTTGTTCAAATGGAAGATTATGCACATATGGCTGGATTTGATGTCATTGGGACTATATCAGCCATTGCTGAACATTCTATTTTCCATCAATTTGCGACAGGAAGACCGGATGAGAATGATTGTCATCAATTAGAAGAATTTGGTGATCAGATTCTAGAAAAAGCATCTAATAAGATTAATACTAAACCGAATATTCCAGGTCATAGACCTTATAAGAAGATAGGTGGAGGAACGATTCCTCAAGCAAATACCTTATGTACAAAGTGTGACTTATGCGTAATGAAATGCCCAACAGGTGCTATTAGTAAAGATAATCCACAAGTGACAGATAAGAATAAATGTATCTCATGTATGCGTTGTGTGGTTGTTTGTCCAAATCAGGCAAGAAAGCTAGATCAAGAGAAGATGGCAGTCATAGAAACAGCAATTACAAAGGTTTGTTCAATCAAAAAAGAGTGTGAATTATTTCTATAATTGAATAGAAGGAAATCAAGAAGAGGACGAGATTAGATGATATTTTCATCCTTCCTTCCTCTTTTTGACATTGTTAGACAAGCGCTGTACTTTTCCTTACAAATAGTTAAATTTTGTGTATTTATCGTTATATTTTGTAATTTTATTAGGCAAAAAACTAGATTATTTCTTAAAATTCGTTTAATATAGGTTCGATATAATACACAAAAAGAGAGAGGGATGTGGAAATATGAAATATTATTTAGGAATTGATGTAGGATCTACAACTGTAAAACTCTATTTGACAGACGAGAATGATAAATGCTTATTTTCTAAGTACACAAGACATTTCTCAGATGTTAGAAAAACAATCTATGAGTTATTAATTGAAGTAAAGAACCAGATTGGTGATATTGATTTATATCCTGTTATGACTGGTTCAGGAGGTTTATCTCTTGCAGATAAGCTTGGTATTTCTTTTATACAGGAAGTTATTGCGTGTACAAAGACAGTAGAAACATATATTCCACAAACTGATGTTGTTATAGAACTTGGTGGAGAAGATGCCAAGATCACTTATTTTGAAGGACAGCTTGAACAGCGTATGAACGGTACTTGTGCAGGAGGTACTGGGGCATTTATTGACCAGATGGCTACTTTATTAAAGACTGATGCTGCTGGTTTAAATGAATATGCGAAAAACTATAAGACAATCTATCCTATCGCATCACGTTGTGGTGTCTTTGCGAAAACAGATATTCAGCCTTTAATTAATGAAGGTGTATCTAAAGAAGATATTGCGGTATCTATTTTCCAGGCAGTCGTCAATCAGACTATTTCTGGTCTTGCCTGTGGTAAACCTATTAGAGGTAATGTTGCATTCTTAGGTGGTCCACTTTATTTCATGGATCAGTTAAGAGAACGTTTTATTGAAACTTTAGGTTTAACTGAAGATGAAATCATCTTCCCACAGAATTCACAGCTATTTGTTGCTATGGGTGCATGTTTAAATGCGAAAGAAAAGGTAGAAAGCCCATTAAATATCTCTAAGATTATTGAAGATTTAGAAAATCTTTCAGACTCCCCTACAGAACTTACAAATGTCTTAGAACCATTATTTAATGATGAAGCAGAATTAAAAGAATTCAGAGAAAGACACTTTACTCATATCACTAAGAAAAGAACACTTAAGAAATATAAAGGTAAAGTATTCTTAGGTATCGATGTTGGTTCTACAACATCTAAGATCATCATGACTGATGAACAGGGTGCTATTTTATATTCTTTCTATAGTTCTAATGAAGGAAATCCATTACAGTTGATCATGAGTCTGATGAAGGAAATCTATCAGATGCTTCCAGAAGGATGTTATATTGCGAAAGCCGGTGTTACTGGTTATGGTGAAGCCCTTATTAAAGCTGCTTTAAAGGTGGATATTGGTGAAGTAGAAACAATTGCCCATTATACTGCCGCAAAAGCCTATGAACCTGATGTAGATTTCATTCTTGATATTGGTGGTCAGGATATGAAGGCTATTACTATTAGAGATAATGTCATTCAGAACATTTCATTAAATGAAGCATGTTCTGCAGGATGTGGTTCATTCTTAGAGACATTCGCAAAATCATTAGGTTATAAGATTGAAGAATTTGCAGAACTTGCATTAAAGTCTAAACACCCTATTGATTTAGGTTCTAGATGTACAGTATTCATGAACTCAAAGGTAAAACAGGCACAAAAAGAAGGTGCTTCGGTAGAAGATATTAGTGCTGGTTTATCTTATTCAGTTATCAAGAATGCATTATATAAAGTTATTAAATTAAGAAGTAAAGAAGATATTGGTAAGCATGTTGTTGTACAGGGAGGTACTTTCTATAACGAAGCTGTACTACGTGCATTTGAAAAAGAAACAGGTATTGAAGTAGTAAGACCTGATATTGCAGGATTAATGGGTGCTTATGGTATGGCCCGTATTGCGATTGAAAATGATGACAATGAACCTTCTACTATTCTTTCATTAGAAGAAATAGAAGCACTTGACTATGATACAAAGATTAGAAACTGTGGTAAGTGTACAAATAACTGTATGTTAACTATTACATCATTTAATGATGGTAGAGAATATATTTCAGGTAATAGATGTGAAAGAGGGGCTAATCTTCCAATGACATCTAAGAAGTTACCTAACCTCTATGATTATAAATATGGTCGTATCTTTGGTTATAAATCACTTTCTAAAGATGATGCAAAAAGAGGAGAAGTGGGTATTCCTAGAGTACTTAATATGTATGAGAACTATCCATTCTGGCATACATTCTTTACTCAGTTAGGCTTTAGAGTTGTTTTATCAGCAAGATCTTCTAAGAAGATTTATGAAAAGGGTATTGAATCTATTCCATCAGAAAATGCCTGTTATCCAGCAAAGATTTCTCATGGACATATTGAAAACCTAATTGAAAGAGGCATTCCTTTTATCTTCTATCCATCAGTAGCATATGAAAGAAAAGAATATGAAGATGCGGGTAATCACTATAACTGTCCAGTTGTTGCTTCTTATCCAGAAGTTATTAGAAATAATGTAGACAGCTTAGAAGAACACAACGTGAAATATAAGAATCCATTCTTATCTTTAAATAACCCTAAGACATTATTTAAGGTAATGAAGGAATCTTTAGCTGAATATGATATTTCAGATAAGGAAATGCATAATGCGATTGATAAGGCTTATCAGGAATTAGCACGTGCAAGAAAAGATATTGAAGTTAAGGGTCAGGAAGCATTGGAATGGATGCATAAAAACCATAAGAAGGGTATTGTCCTTGCAGGACGTCCTTATCATGTGGATCCAGAAATCAACCATGGTATTGCTAGCTTAATTACAAGTGAAGGTTTCTGTGTATTAACAGAAGATTCTGTATGTAATTTAAATAAAGAAAACTTAGACTTACGTGTAGTAGACCAATGGACATATCATTCTAGACTCTATCGTGCTGCTGAATTCGTAACAACTCAGCCAGATCTTGAACTTATCCAGTTAACATCATTTGGATGTGGATTAGATGCGGTTACAAGTGACCAGGTGGCTGAATTATTACAGGCAAGAGGTAAGATTTATACACTTATTAAGATTGATGAAGCCTCTAACTTAGGACCAATCAGAATCCGTATTAGATCACTTAAAGCAACAGTAAAGAAGAAAGACAATACTGTACACTTAGAAAATAAATATGAATCTGAAAAGGTATCATTCACAGAAGAAATGAAGGATGATAGATGGACTATTTTATGTCCTCAGATGTCTCCTATTCATTTCCAGTTTGTAGAAACTGCAATGAATTCAGAAGGTTATAATTTTGTGGTATTACCTTCTGTAGATAAAGATGCTGTAGACCAGGGATTAAAGTATGTTAACAATGATGCATGTTACCCAAGTATTTTAGTAACAGGTCAGATGATGAATGCCTTGAATTCAGGTAAGTATGATCCTCATAAGGTGGCATTGATCATCTCACAGACAGGTGGAGGATGCCGTGCAACTAACTATATTGCGTTTATTAGAAAAGCATTAAAGGATGCACATATGGATTATGTACCTGTTATTTCAGCAAACTTACAGGGATTAGAATCTAACCCAGGCTTTAAGATTACTTATAAGGTGGCTAAGAAGGTTATTATTGGGGCTATGTATGGTGACTTATTCATGAGAGTTTTATATCGTGTCAGACCTTATGAAAAGGTTAAAGGTTCAGCTAATGAATTATATGAATCATGGGTAGAAAAGTGTAAAGAAAACGTTGAAAATGGTTCTATGAAGGAATTCAAGAAGAACGTTTATCAGATTGTAAAGGAATTTGATGAATTACCACTTCTAGATATTAAGAAACCTAGAGTAGGTCTTGTAGGAGAAATCCTTGTGAAGTTCCACCCTACTGCCAATAATGAGATTGTAAAGATTATTGAAGAAGAAGGCGCAGAAGCAGTTATGCCAGATTTAATTGACTTCTTCCAGTATTGTTTCTACAATACTCAGTATGAATATGAACATTATGATGCAAGCTGGAAATCAGCTAAGTTATGTAATGTAGCAATTAAACTCGTAGACTTCTTAAGAAAAGATATGATTAAGGCATTAGAAGCATCAAATCGTTTTGATGCACCACATCCTATTGATCAAATTGCGAAGAAAGCAAGTGAAGTTGTTTCTATTGGTAACCAGACAGGTGAAGGATGGTTCTTAACTGGTGAAATGATTGAACTCATTGATGAAGGTGCACCAAATATCGTATGTATGCAGCCATTTGCCTGCTTACCTAACCATGTAACAGGTAAGGGTGTCATTAAGGCATTAAGAAGAAAATATCCACAGTCTAACATTGTTGCGATTGATTACGATCCAGGGGCTAGTGAAACAAACCAGCTTAACCGTATTAAATTGATGTTATCAACAGCATTTAAGAACATGGAATCATCTAAATAGTGGAGGAAGATATGGAAGATGGACATTCCACCCCGCCCTCGCGAGGTAGGGCTATTCTAGGCTTTATAAGATCAAAACTGAATTATAATAAGATTTCTGTATTAAAGAAATTAGCCTGTAAGAATAACCCTGTAATATATAGACGTGTATTACAAGAATTAGGCGACTACAAGTATAAAAAGAAACCTGTGAAGGGTATAACCCTTTCACAGGCTGATTATGATACATGCTGCCTTATACTCACTGTAATGGTTGAGAAAGATTTCGATTATTATTATGATCAGGGAGATGTCAAACGTACAATAGAACGTATGATTGACTTACTGAGTTAGGAGATTATTGTGAGAAAGATTAAAGAAGTTGTTGTAGTAGAAGGTAAAACAGATACAGCAACACTTAAACAGTTATTTGATGTAGATACAATTGAAACATCTGGATCAGGAATCAACGAAGATATTCTATCTCTCATTAAGACTGCTGCTTCAACACGTGGTGT
Source organism: Catenibacterium sp. (assembly GCF_052354645.1). Lineage (NCBI taxonomy): Bacteria > Bacillati > Bacillota > Erysipelotrichia > Erysipelotrichales > Coprobacillaceae > Catenibacterium > Catenibacterium sp. Next base: position 3,370 of record NZ_DAWDDM010000016.1, on the reverse strand, counting down.
CATTGTCTTAACAGATCCTGATTATCCTGGTACACAGATTAGAAATAAAGTCATTCAGGCTGTTCCTAATGCGAAGCATGCCTTTGTCGCAAAAAAAGATGCCAAGGGTGTGAAGAAGCTTGGTATTGCGGAAGCAAGACATGATGCAATTATTGAAGCATTAGAAAATGCAGTCACATTTAGTGATGCTAAAGAATCCATTTCATGGGATGAATTTATTGATCTAGATGTATTAGGAAATAAGAAGAGAAGACTACAGGTCTATGATGCCTTTCATTTAGGTTATGGTAATGCGAAAGCATTATTTAAGAGACTGAATATGATGGGTATTACAAAAGAAGAAGTACTTAAAGCATTAAAGAGTCAGTAGACATATCATCTACTGACTCTTTTTTATGTATATTTAATTTCTTCACTACCTACAATATTATGTTTTAAGTTAGTTTTACCATTTTTTGGAAACACATTATTATTCATCTATTTCTTTAAAGATGAAATCAAAAACCTATTATTTTAATAATATATGCTTTTCATCCAGTGCTTCTTTAATACGTTCTAATGTTTCTTCATCAGGTGCTGTAATTGTATGCAAGTGAACACCATCTGTTAATAGAGAAAGAGGTGTGACATCACGATCCTTAACTGCAGACATGAATTTAGACACATCATAACGTGAATATATATGAAGATTTCCTTTGATTTCTCCATAAAGAGGATGTTCTACTATCACATCTTCAACCTTACCACCTAAATCTACAATAGTATTTAATTCTTCTTCTAATTGATCATTATTATGCTTTACTGCAATCGTATAATGATTACTTCTATTTGTTTCTAATATGTATCCCCTAGGGGTTGCAGTAATATCTTCTCCCGATGCTCTTAGTAATGCTACATCTCCTACAATAATCTGTCTAGAAACACCTAATTCTTTCGCAATTTTACTTGCTGAAACAGGTTTATCACTATTACTTATTATTTCCATTATTCTTGTCTTTCTATCCATATACATCACCTTTTTGACCATTATAGAAGAATTTTTCAGGGAACTCAATGGTCTTTTCTTTACATATCCTATATAATAAATGATATGGAAAATATCGCACAAAAATCAAATACAGATTTTATATTAAATACATTTAACTTAAAGCCTTCTAAGAAATATGGACAAAACTTCTTAGTAGATCCAGGTATTATTCAAAGTATCGCAGATCATGCTTCGCTGGATAAGGAGACAGCAGTTATTGAAATAGGACCTGGTATAGGCGCTCTTACAGAACAACTCTCTAATAAAGCTGGTAAAGTATTATGCTTTGAAATAGATGAACGTTTAAAGGAAGTATTATCATTCTCTTTAGAAGGACATGATAATGTAGAAATCATCTTCCAGGACTTTATGAAAGCTGATTTAGAAGAAGCATGTAATAAACTAAAGGACTATAAGGATATCTGTGTTGTCACAAATCTTCCTTATTATATTACTTCTAAAATTATCACAAAGATTGTGTCTTCTTCTACACCTATTAATCGTTTAGTTGCTATGGTACAAAAAGAAGTCGCATTAAAGCTCTGTTCTGAAGAAAAGAGTCCTTTAAAGATGATGATTGATTATGTAGGAGATGTTCAATATGAATTGAATGTGCCTAGACATGTATTCATGCCAGCACCTCATGTAGATAGTGCTGTTATTTCTATTCATAAAGAACGTGTTATATCACAGGAATTGATTGATCTGATTGAAGCAAGTTATACTGCAAAAAGAAAAACACTCTATAATAACTTAAAGTCTTTATATCATGATCAAACAAAAGAAGTATTAGAATCATGTGGTATTCCTGCCAATAAACGTGCTGAGGAATTAAATATTGATGACTATATAAGAATACTAGAAAGGAGTCATACACTATGAAGATTCGTGCTTATGCGAAAATAAACCTTGCATTAGATGTAGTAAGTGAAAGAGAAGATGGATATCATGAATTAAATATGATTATGGCCCCTATTGGTCTTCATGACTTAATTCTTATTGATCCTATTGAAAAAGGTATAGAAATTACTACAAACACATACCGTGTACCTACTGATGAACGTAATATCATGTATAAGGTGGCTGATGCATTAATCAAGAAGTTTGATATCCAAAGTGGTGTAAGAATCCACTGTTATAAGCATATTCCATCACAAGCTGGAATGGGTGGAGGAAGTGCCGATGGTGCAGCTATTTTCCGTGCAATGAACAGCTTATTCCATTTACGTATGTCTTATCAGGATATGTGTGAAATGGGTAAAGAGATTGGTGCAGATATTCCATTTTGTGTATGGAATCGTATTGCGGTTGTAGGTGGTATTGGTGAAAACCTTCACTTTATTGATTGTTCACGTTTTAATTGTCATTTATTGATTGTAAAACCTAAGAAAGGTGTTTCTACAAAGAAATGTTTTGATGATTTAGATATCGAAACAGCTGTTCATCCAGATATTGATTTAATGAAGCGTGCAATTGAAAAGAATGATTATAAAGGTGTTGTAGATTGTTTAGGTAATACTTTAGAAGCTCCTTCTATTAAGATGGTACAGGATATCCAGTCTATTAAGGATGATATGATGAACTTTGGTTTTGATGGTGCTCTTATGTCAGGTAGTGGTTCATCTGTTTTTGGTATGACTCAAGATCCTGAATTAATTGATAAAGTGCTTCCATATTTTAAAAAGAAATATAGTTTTGCAGTAAAAACACAGATTTACTATCCAGAGAAAAGGAAATAGGGATAACTAGCGCCTTTTCTCTTTTATTTTGAATTCAATTTTGCTAGAATGTAGGGGAAAAAAAGGCGATATGTCGATGAAAGTTTATGCAGTTGTCTTAGCAGCGGGTAAAGGTACTCGTATGAAATCAGATGCACCTAAGGTTGTTCATGAAGTTTTATATAAACCAATGATCAATCATGTGGTGGATGAATTAAAGAAGTTAGATATCGCAGAAACAGTCGTTGTTGTTGGACATGGGGCTGACCAGGTCAAGGCTTTGTTAGATAACGACGTCACTACTGTCTTACAGGAAGAGCAGAAAGGCTCTGGACATGCTGTCATGATGGCAGAAAGTGTTCTAGGAGATAAAGAAGGTATGACTCTTGTATTAAATGGAGATGCACCTTTAATTACTGCGGAAACATTACAGGGACTTATTGATTATCATATGAATGGTAAAAATAGTGGTACTGTAATGACATGTGATTGTGACTTGTCACTTCCATTTGGTCGTATTATTAAGGAAGATGGACAGGTAACTGGAATTGTAGAATTCAAAGATTTACAGGAATCTCAGATGGATATCACTGAGATGAATGTAGGTGAATATTGTTTTGATAAC